>DATEWS010000195.1:0-11307 GCA_035257785.1 Pyrinomonadaceae bacterium | reverse complement strand
AGGTCGGGAGTTCGATGGCCCTGAAGATGCCGACGGGTTGCGGAAAGTCGGGCTGCTCCATACGCGCCAGCATGAACGCGACTGACGGGTCCTGCAGGTAGATATCGTGGACGAGCAGATCGTTTTCGGTGATGCCGTTCTCGCCGATCGTCACGACTTCCGGCAGCGCGCCGTTCATCCGAATGCCCTTCTCACGATTCTTTCCGAAGACCATCGGCTTGCCATGCTCGAGATAGAGCACGCGATCCGAGCGCACGGTGCGCTCAGCGAAGTAATCAAACGCGCCATCATTGAAGATGTTGCAGTTCTGGTAGACCTCGATAAACGAGATGCCTTTGTGTTTTGCTGCTGCCTCGACTATCGCGCCGAGATGTTTGACGTCGATGTCGATCGAACGCGCGACGAAAGTCGACTCGCTCGCGATCGCGAGTGAGAGTGGGTTGATGGGATAGTCGATCGTGCCCGAGGGTGTTGATTTAGTCTTCTTGCCAAACTCCGAAGTCGGACTGTACTGGCCCTTCGTCAAACCGTAGATACGGTTGTTGAAGAGAATGTAGTTCAAGTCGAGATTGCGACGAATGGCGTGGATGAAGTGGTTGCCGCCGATCGACAACGCGTCGCCGTCGCCGGTAATCACCCAAACGCTGAGCTCAGGATTCGCACACTTGATGCCGGTTGCGATTGCGGGCGCGCGGCCGTGAATGCTGTGAAAGCCGTAGGTGTTCATGTAATACGGAAAGCGCGATGAACAGCCGATGCCGGAGACAAAAACCACTTTTTCACGGGGGATGCCGAGCTCGGGCATCACTTTTTGCACGTTGTTGAGAATCGCGTAGTCGCCGCAACCCGGACACCAGCGCACTTCCTGATCGGAAACGAAGTCGGCTTTCTTTAGTTGTCCCGGCGGCGGCGCGATTCTGCCCGAAACCGCCGAACCGGTATCGCTTTCGGCAGACACTGCCGTTTCAGTAAACGCCTTGTTCCCATTCCCACCATGACCATTACTCTGTGTGCTCATTATTTCTCCTGACTTAACTCACTAGTTCTGACTGCTTCTTCCAACTCCAGATATTTTGCTCGGACGTAAGGATCGAGCTTGAGGGCGAAATCCGCGTCGAGTCGTTTAATCTTGATTAGCTCCTGCACATCAGCGAGATCTTTCAACCTGTCGGATGCTGAAATACCTGACGCGAGTTTCAGCTCGATCAGTTTTTCAAGCGTTGCGAACTTGATACCATCGATTTCGATCGAAGCTTCCGATGGACGCGGCATGCGAACCGGCTTCGGCTTTCCGTCACCGGGAAACTCGCCGGTCGTCATCACTTCGATCGGCACGCCATCCGTTGTAGAACGCAACCGTTTCTTCGCGCCGGAAAACGCCGGCGTGTAAACTAAGCCGATCAACTCATCATGAAACTTTTGCAGGTCTTCACTGGTCATCACGAGATCTATGTCTTCAGTGAAACGTGGATAACCATGCGCCAGCAACGCAATCGCGCCGATGATCATGTAGTCAATCCCGCGCTGCTCGAGATCATACGCGAGACGTTGCAGAGTTTTGTTGATTGTTCCTTCACCCATAAAGTAGCGCAGTCCTTCGGCATAAGCCTCAGGCACTGACCTTTCTCGCTCCAGATTTTTTGGGTGGGTAACCATCAAACAAAAAGCACTCTAACCTTACAAATACTCTTCAACCTTTCTAATAATCTCGCGAATCTGGAACGGACGACCCTTCACCTTCGAGAACGGCACCGCATCCACCAAATACTTCGCACGGATCATCGTGCAGAGCTGGCCCAGGTTCATCTCGGGGATGATCACCGTTTCAAATGCCGCCAACACTTCACCGAGATTGCGCGGGAATGGATTCAGGTGGCGCAGGTGCGCTGCGGAAACACTCTTTCCTTCACGCTGCATCTTCTCAACCGCCGAACTGATCGAACCGTAAGTTGAACCCCAGCCCAGCACGAGAACTTTTCCACTGGGGTCTCCCATGACTTCGACCGGCGGAATGTCAGCCGCTGCGCGATCGACTTTCTCCTGGCGCAGCTTGACCATGAGATGGTGATTCTCAGGATCGTAGTTGACGTTGCCGGTGATGTGCTGTTTCTCGATACCGCCGATGCGGTGTTCGAGTCCCGGCGTTCCCGGCAGTGCGTATGGACGCGCAAACGTTTCCGGATCGCGCGCGTAAGGCATGAACGTCGCCGGATCCGTGTGAAACTTGACGTCGATCTTCGGCAGTTGATCGATTTCCGGAATCGCCCACGGCTCCGCGCCGTTCGCGAGATAACCATCCGAGAGGTAGAACACCGGCGACATGTACTTAAACGCCAGTCTCACTGCCTCGATCGCCATGTGGAAACAATCAGCGGGCGTTGCCGGAGCGACGACGATCGCCGGACACTCGCCGTTGCGTCCCCAAACAGCCTGGAACAAATCCGCTTGTTCGGTCTTGGTCGGTAATCCGGTCGATGGGCCACCGCGCTGCACGTTCACGATCACAAGCGGCAACTCAGTCATCACCGCGAGGCCGATGGCTTCCTGTTTTAGGGCGACACCGGGTCCGGACGTTCCAGTCAATCCGATCTGACCGGCGAAGCTCGCGCCAACTGCGGCGCAAACCGCGGCAATCTCGTCTTCAGCCTGAAAAGTCTTAACTCCGAAAGCCTTGTGACGCGACAACTCGTGCAGGATGTCTGACGCGGGCGTGATCGGATACGAACCATAAAACAGCGGAAGACCCGCGATCTGCGACGCCGCGATAAACCCGATCGCAGTCGCTTCGTTGCCGGTGATCTTTCGATACTTGCCCGGAGCGATCTTCGCTTTCTTTACCGTGTAGTGCGTTGTGAAAACTTCGGTCGTGTCGGCGAAGTTGTAACCAGTCTTCAGCGCGATCTCGTTCGCCTTCGCGAGTTCCGGATTCTTCGCAAACTTCGCGTGAATCCAGTTCAACGTGTTTTCCATCGGGCGGTCGTAAAGCCAGTAGAGCACGCCGAGCGCGAAGAAGTTTTTCGATCGATCGATCTCCTTGCGCGAGAGCTCAACGTTGCCCTTGAGGGCATTCATGTTGAGCGTTGTGATCGGCAGCTTGTGAACGCGATAGCCGGCGAGCGAGTTGTCCTCCAGGGGATTCGCGGTGTAGTTCGCATACTTCAGGTTCTCGGCCGTGAAGCTGTCGGTGTTGACGATGAGCGTTCCGCCTTCTTCCAGATCGGGGAGATTGACTTTCAACGCGGCGGGATTCATCGCCACGAGAACGTTCGGCTGGTCGCCGGGCGTCTTGATGTCCTGGCTGGAGAAGTTCAACTGGAATCCGCTGACGCCGGGCAAGCTGCCGGCTGGAGCGCGAATTTCCGCGGGGAAGTCAGGCAGCGTCGAGATGTCGTTGCCGACGACGGCTGACGTATTCGTAAACTGTGTGCCCGTTAATTGCATGCCGTCGCCCGAGTCGCCCGCGAAGCGAATCGTGACGGTCTCGACCTCTTCGTGATGCTTGTCGAAATGCGGAACAGGAGGTTCTATAACAGTGCTCATTTGATTCTGGTCAAACCTTTCGAAATTAATTATTGCGGTTTTTGCGAGCAGCCCTCTGACGCAGGCTTTCCCAGCCTTCGTTTGCCTTGCAAAGTTGCGGGATTGTACGCAACCGGATGGCAGCGGAGAGGATTATTTCGCAAACTAATTTCTTCTCGCCGGAAATCATCATTTGATTTCAGCCAATGAATTCTAACAGCAAAGCCAAGGCCACAAAAGTGGAAACCATCCACAGGTTACACTGATTGTTTAGACAGCTCCTCGTCGTAAGGCGACATGGCGGCCAGTCTCTGTATAACTTCGGGCAGGAGACGTAGGGTCGTGTCGATGTCTGCGTCGGTGTTGTAGCGTCCGAGCGAGAAGCGGATCGAGCCTTGAGCCGTAGTGTAGGGGACATTCATGGCGCGCAGAGTTGGCGAGGATTCGTGTGTGGACGAATGACATGCTGAGCCGGTTGAGACGCAGATGCCGGCGTGGTCCAGGTGAGTGAGAATGCTTTGCCCGTCAACATATTCGAAAGAGATGTTTGCTGTGTTTGGCAAACGCTGCGAACGATCCGCGGGACCATTCAGACGCGCGTTCGGAATGTTTTTCAGAATCTCATCTTCGAGACGATTGCGCAGCTTCTCTATGGCAGCGTGATTATTATCTTCAAGCGCGAGACGACAGGCTGCGCCGAGTCCGACAATGTTTGGAACAGCTGATGTGCCGGCACGTCGACCTTGTTCCTGGCCTCCACCGATGATTAGCGACGGCAATGAAATGCCTTTGCGAATGTAGAGCGCGCCGATGCCCTGCGGCGCGTGAAACTTGTGACCGGAAAGTGCGAACAGATCGACATTCGTGGCTTTCAGATCGATCGGGATCTTGCCCACAGCCTGCACACCATCGACGTGAAACACGGCTCCAGATCCTTCACGCACGATGCGTCCGATCTCTTCCATCGGAAACAACACACCGGTTTCGTTGTTCGCGAGCATGATCGAGACGAGCACGGTGTCAGGGCGCAATGCTGCGCGCAGACTGTCGAGATCGAGTGCGCCGTTGCGGTCCACACCAAGCGCCGTAACTTCGTAACCTTCCTTCTCGAGCATCGCGCAAGTATTGCGCACTGCTTCGTGCTCGACTTGCGTCGTCACAATGTGCTTCTTAGACGGCTGCGACGCGAGCACACCGCGTATCGCCCAGTTATCAGATTCCGAGCCACACGACGTAAACACGATCTCATCAGTCTCGGCAGCACCGATCAAACTCGCAACCTGTTCACGCGAATCATCAACGGCGCGTTTCATCTCGCGGCCGAGCGTGTGCGCTGACGAAGGGTTGCCGAAGACTTCGCCGAGGTACGGCTGCATCGCGTCGAGCACTTCCGGCGCCACGCGCGTGGTGGCGTTGTTATCGAGGTAGATCATTGGTGGCAAGTATCTCCTGAATTAGTTGGTGACAGGACCCACAACCCGCACCAGCGTTGCACGCTTTTGTGACTTCGGCAACTGTCGTCAGCCCGCAAGTTTGAATCGCAGTTTCGATCGTGCGCTCCGACACGAAGAAACAGGTGCAGATCAACGCTTCATCACCCGCCCAATCGTCGCGCGCAGCGTTACTGTATTCGCGTATCGCATCGAGCAACGCGTTGCACGCGAGCTCAACACACTTTTCGGATTCAAAGGCGAGCTGGTCGCGTAATGCCGCCGGATCCTGTCCGAACGTTGCGGCTTCCGCGGTCGTCATGCCTCTGATTTGCTCGGTCAAGAACGACGCCGATGCAACCAAAACCTCGCAACCAGCAGCCCTGAATCTCGCTTCGGATATCAAATGCTCCTCGTCCACCTGAATCGAGAAGCGCACGAGTGCGCCACAACTCAATGACGCCGAACGGCCGGTAAAACTCGGCTCGCCGGCGTCTCCCACATTGCGCGGATTGAAGAAGTGATCACAGAGTTGCGCAGACAATACCAATCAGATACGCTTCCTTGTTCAAAACTGAGTATCACAAACCACTATGACACAACTGAACGAACAACTCATCCTCGACAGCCTGCGGCAGATTAAGGATCCCGATCTACACAAAGACATCGTCACCCTTGGATTTATCCGCGATCTTAAAATCAACGGCGGCCACGTAAGTTTCCGCATCGTGCTGACCACCCCCGCCTGTCCCGTGAAAGCCGAAATGGAAAGCGCCGCGAAGGAGATCGTGAGCGGTTTGCCGGGCGTGACTTCGGTCGCAGTGACAATGGACGCCGAGGTTCCGAAAGGTCGCGGGCTCGGCGAGAAGCTCGTGATCGAAGGTGTCCGCAACATCGTTGCCGTTTCTTCCGGCAAAGGCGGCGTTGGCAAGTCGACCGTTGCCGTTAACCTCGCTGTTTCACTCGCGCTCGATGGTGCGCGCGTCGGACTCATGGACGCCGATGTCTATGGTCCAAACGTGCCGATCATGCTCGGCGCCAGCGAAGCGCGTCCGGAAGTCGACGTCAATAAACTCATACCGATCGAAGCGTTTGGCGTGAAGTTTATGTCGATGGCACTCCTGCAACCGGGAGACAAGCCGATGATCGTGCGCGGACCGATCCTGCACGGGCTTGTAAAACAGTTTTTATCGGACGTGAAGTGGGGCGAGCTCGACTATTTGATCGTCGACATGCCGCCGGGAACCGGTGACGTGCAGTTATCACTGGCTCAGCTCGTTCCAGTCCAGGGCGCAGTTTTAGTGACAACGCCGCAGAACGTCGCAGTTGCGGACGTGCGGCGCGCGTTGCGAATGTTTGAGACCGTGGCCATTCCAGTGCTCGGGATCGTTGAAAATATGAGCTACTTCATCGCTCCCGACACCGGCAATCGCTACAACATCTTCGGCGAGGGCGGCGGCGAACTGCTTGCCAAGCGGTATAGCGTGCCGTTCCTCGGCTCCGTGCCGCTCGGCATCGAAGTGCGCGAAGGCGGCGACAAAGGCGTGCCCGTTGTTGTCAGTCATCCTGACTCGCCACAGGCGCAGGCGTTTCGCAAAGTTTCCGAGGAAGTGGCGCGCCAGATTTCGATAGAAGCTATGAAGCCTGAGCTTGTCGTTTTAGGTAAAGGGCAATAAGATAAAGACGGTCGGAACGAATCGAAGAAGGAAGAGGATTTAGATACGATGTCAGCAACTACAGCGCCTACGGTGGCACTTAACGTCACTGAATCGGCCGCAGCCGAGATTAAGAAGTTCATGTCGGGCGAAGAGGGTCTGCCCGAAACATCAGGACTCCGAGTGAGAGTTGTACCCGGAGGGTGCTCTGGTTTTCAGTACAGCTTGAACATTGAAGAACAATCGCGCGAAGGCGATTTCGTTCTCGACGAAAAGGGCGTGCGCATGTTCGTGGACATGTTCAGTGCGCAGTATCTGAACGGAGTCGAGATCGACTACGTGAGTGGCGTGATGGGTTCAGGCTTCACCTTTAAGAATCCGAATGCTACCGGCAGTTGCGGATGCGGTTCTTCGTTTACCGCCTAAGATTACCTGGCGAATGAGTTTTCACAGGAGACGGGAGGAAATCCTGTCTCCTGTTGCTTTTAAATCGCGAAATTAATATAGGTCCTATAGGACCTTTTTTTGATGCGAATCTTTCCTGTAAGCACCGACGAAGATATCGCAAACGCTCGCACGCTTTTCGAGGAATACGAAGCGAGTCTCGGCATCAGTCTGTGTTTTCAGAATTTCGATCAGGAACTGAAAGGCCTGCCCGGGAAGTACGCGTCGCCGGATGGTCTATTACTACTCGCCACCGAAAACGACGAGCTCGCCGGCTGCATCGCACTGCGAAAACTCAGCCCCGGGACCTGCGAGATGAAGCGACTGTTTGTTCGTCCTGGATTTCGCGCGCATGGCCTCGGACGCGTTCTGGTCGAAACGATCATTGACGAAGCGCGTAAGCTTGGTTATACGCACATGCGACTCGACACACTTCCCGGACTGATGGACAAAGCCATCGCACTCTATCGCTCATTTGGCTTTGTCGATATCGCACCGTACTGTCAGAACCCGGTCGAAGGTGCAAAATTTATGGAGTTGGAACTACTGTCACACTAGGAGCAACCGTACATGCCCAAAATTCAAGCAGAGACCGCGAACGGTCTGGTCGAAACTGAACCACCAGCAGGAAAGAAACTCGTTCTCGCAATCGAAGACGCAGGCGTCGATATTCTTCACCGCTGCGGTGGAAACGCGCGCTGCACGACTTGTCGCGTCGAAATTCTCGAGGGCGAGCCCGGCGAGATGGGTGAACTCGAACGCAATCGCCTGTCAATGGAGTCGGAGCTGGCGCCAAACGTTCGTCTCTCCTGCCAGATTCACGTTAACAGTGACTTGAAAGTTCGCGTGATCAACCAGGCCAGCGTCCGTGGCATCGATCCTGGTCCGCGGCCGCTGGATGAATAACTCGATGAGTGATTGCGCGCCAACTTGGTCTAGGTGTAATCTGCGCGAGTAATTTCCCAGGCTCTCAACTCGGAGGACGTATGCTAATTGAGTCAACTGCTCATCTCCCCATCAGTCTGGCTATGTTTCAGGACGTATTCCATTGGCCTGACGACGGTACGGTGGTAGCTCGAATTCTTTTGCGCTGGCTCCATTTCGTGGCCGGAATCACATGGATCGGCATGCTCTACTTTTTCAACCTCGTGAACGTTCCGTTCCAGAAAGGGATTGATGCCGACACGAAGAAGAAGGTCAACCCTGATCTGCTTGGCCGAGCGCTGTGGTGGTTTCGTTGGGGCGCGCTGGTAACCGTATTGGTCGGTCTGACTTA
The DNA here is from genome assembly GCA_035257785.1 of Pyrinomonadaceae bacterium. Taxonomy (GTDB): domain Bacteria; phylum Acidobacteriota; class Blastocatellia; order Pyrinomonadales; family Pyrinomonadaceae; genus PSRF01. Next base: position 2,983 of record DATEWS010000195.1, on the reverse strand, counting down.
TTACGCGATGTACATCCTCGCAGCCGACGTGAGGAACGCAAATGCTATCGCGAATGGCAACATCAGTATTGCGTATGTGCTGTTGGCGTGGTTGGGATATCCGATCGTTCTTTTCGTAATCGAGTTTCTGATTATCAAGAAAGTTCCGGCGTTGATTAAAGACGGTCGTGTGTTTGCGATTGTCATGTTTGTCATCGTGGCAATCTTCACGTATGGACTGGTCAGGTACTTCGGGTCAGCGCTGAGTGTTGGAGATCAGAGCTTTGCGAGTAACAAATCGTATTCGATCGGTATCGGCGGAACTTACGGCATCGTGATGCTGTTGAATGTCTGGGGCATCATCTGGCCCAACAATAAACGCATCCTTGCGGCAACCGCTGGCACTGGTCCCGCAGCGCCACCGGAGCTGGCGCGCCAGGCTTTCATCGCCTCGAGGACAAATACCTGGCTATCACTGCCGATGTTGCTCTTCATGGGCACGTCTCACGGCGACTGGATAATTTTGGGCAAATAAATTAGGAGCAGGAGCAGAAAACAGGAGCAGACTCAGCAATCAAGCTGGCCTGCTGCTGCTACCCTGTTCCTGTTTCTGTCACACTAAATCACCAGCCTCACAACGGATTCGCCACACCCTCGTCATACTCTTCAAAACATCCGCACAATTGAATAGGAGGTATCTATGAGTTCAACAGGCTCTTATCAGGCTCGTCAGTTCAATCTCAGTGGCTTGAAGGGAATTTCAGATAAAACTCTGGAAATGCACTTCAAACTTTATGAAGGCTACGTCAAAGAAACTAACAACCTAACAGAGCGCATTACGGAATTCATCAAAGACGGAAAAGTGGACCAGGATGAAATGCCCGCCTACTCGGAACTGAGCCGCCGGCTTGGGTTCGAATACAACGGCATGGTCCTGCACGAGTATTACTTCGACAATCTACAAAGCGGCGGCGGCACCGGTGATCCAACGAAGACGTCGGAGTTTATGAAAGCTGCTGAAACTACGTTTGGTAGTTACGACATCTGGAAGGCCGACTTCGTTGGTATCGGCAAGATGCGTGGCGTCGGTTGGGCCATCTGCTACCAGAATCCGGCCAATGGAAGGATTTCAAATCACTGGATCACGTTGCATGAAACCGGGAACGTCGCGGGCTTCAATCCGATTCTCGTGATGGACGTTTGGGAGCACGCGTTCCTGCTCGACTACAAACCCGCCGAGCGACCGAAATACATCGAAGCGTTCTTCTCGAATATCGCGTGGGACATGGTGGAGAACCGGCTGAAGAAAATCACCGGTGTCCAGACCGCTCGCGCATAAAATTTAGCCACGGATAACACGGATAAAGATCGGATTTTCTATCCATGTTATCCGTGTTTCTATTTCTGTGGCAGGGCGGGCTTGCTTAGGGTGCAATCGACCGACAACGACCGCAGGAAATTCAAGACGTCTTCGCGTTGCTCGGGAAGGATCTTGTGAGCCTCGAGGTTCTTCTTATCGAGATACTGGTTCGGCTTGCCACCCGCGAGCATAATATCGACCGCTTCTTCGAGCGTCTTCGCACTCCCGTCGTGGAAGTACGGCGCTGACTTCGCAATATCTCGCAGCGTCGGCGTCTTAAACGCGCCCGTATCTTCAGGCTTGTTCGTCACTTTCCCTCGTCCCGTGTCCGGTTCTTTCTGGTCCATGCCGATGCCAACATTGTGATACTGCTGATCCGTAAACAAGATTCCATCGTGACAGTTGTTGCACTTGATCGCCTGAAAAATATTCCAGCCACGCTCAGCACTCTGACTCAGCGCTGATTTATCGCCCGCCCGGTAGCGGTCAAACGGAGTGTTTCCGCCAATGATCGTTCGCTCATACGCTGAGATCGCTTTCATCATGTTGTCAGGCGTCGCGTCGCTTTGAAACACTTTTTGAAACTGCGTTTTGTAGCCCTGGAGTGCGTTTATCTTCGCCGCAATTTCGCCCGTCTTGTCGCCGGCACCCATGTTTCCACCCTTCCAGGCAGCCATGGCCTGCGCCTCGAGCGAATTGCTGCGACCATCCCAGTAAAACTCTTTGTGATAGCCGATGTTCCAAAGCGTCGGACTACTGCGCGTGAGTTGCTTGTTTCCGGCGCCAATAGCTTTCGGCAAACCATCAGTTAGACCATGCTCACAAACGTGACATGAGTAACAAGATCGCGAGCCGTCGATACTGAGTCGTTCGTCAAAAAACAACTGGCGGCCGAGCGCAACTTTTTCCGGGGTCATTGGATTGTCCGGCGGAATCGTCATCGCTTCATAACCTGCGAGCCCGGCGGGCAGCGGCTGAATGTCCGGTGTAAAAGAGCCACTTATCGGAGTCGTGTTTCTTCCACAGCCAACGATAAATGTAATGGCGGCAAGTACGGTTAGAGTAATCAGGCAGAAGCGGATTTTTCTATTCATAGTGTATGCTGCAAGTCAGATGAACAACGTCAGAAAACGACTGGGATTGATGGTCCTGTTTGCGCTTGTGCCGGCAGCGTGTGCCTCCAACAATGATAACGCGCATACAACAGCGACAACGTTTGTTTCGCCACCGCCGCGACAGATGTTACGCGTTGAGACTAGACCATCGCAACAGATTCGCGCCCAACCTGACAAAGCGAATAAACACCTCGATCCGAAAAAACCGTTGCTCATTTTCAACCTTCCGGACGGCAAGACTTTTCGCGAAGGTGAGGAAGTAGCGATCGACTTCTCACTCGCGAACGCGAAGTTGAAGGGCGATGGCGGCGACTATCGCGTTCGTTATATTGTTGATGACGAAGACATGAAGTGGATCGATCGATGGGAGCAGATCGTGCTGACAGGCTGGACTCCCGGCAAGCACACCATCCGGCTGGAACTGATTGGACCAGACGGTTGGCCCTATCGCAATGGCGATTACAACGTCGTGACGCGCGAACTAACGGTTGTGAAGTGAATAAGACGAAGCTTTTCAAGGAACTGGCGG
>DATEWS010000194.1:0-10607 GCA_035257785.1 Pyrinomonadaceae bacterium | reverse complement strand
ACGACGATCTTTCCGAGTCTTGGAAAACGTTGACCCTTAGGCCACACACGATTTCCACCCTTGATCGTCACCGGCAGAATCGGCACCTGCGCTTCCAACGCCAAGCGCACGGCACCAGCTTTAAATCGATCGAGTGAACCGGTCGCTGTACTGCGTGCACCCTCCGGAAAGATCACGACCGCGCCACCATCCCGCAGCCACTGCAACGATCTTCGGATCGCCGCCGGATCACTACCTTCAAGCGCCAACGGCCACGCGCCGAGCCATACCAGTCCTCTCCCGACAATCGGCCATCGAAACGCGTCACTCCAGGCGAGATAGCGTGTCGGCCGTTTAATCGGCAGCGAAAGCCAGAACGGATCGAGATACGTTTGATGATTGGCCGCTACGATCACTCCACCACGTTCCGGCACATTCTCGACGCCGCGAAACTCTATCTTCCAAAACACGCGACTCGCCACGTGAACCATCGGCCTGATGATCTCGAGCGACCACTGCGGCAACATCGAGCCATTGCGTTTAACCGGAAATGTGCCGTTCGTACTCACTGGTTTTATCTTACAACGGCCATTCCCTATCTATGAACTCAACGTGAATTCTGGGTACACCATTCGCGCCGGTGCTGCGCGAGCGAATCGCAGCGTGCGCCGTGACGCCATATTGGTCGCTCGTCACACGAATAAAGCGACCCTGCGGTATTTGCAACGTGGTGAAGAGCGTCGCTCCCCTGGTGCTGATGTCTTCAGTCACTGTTTGTTCAGTTTCCGTCACGTTGCCGTCGGGATCGATCACTTCGATTCGCATATCGACGGCGATATTGTGCCTCGTGTGAACGCGCTGGTCTGCTGAGGAAAACGGTACCAGCACGTCTTCCGGTTTCGCGAGGGCTTGAAAAATGGTGGTGTTGATGTCGTACCGTTTCCATGGCTCTGTTTCATAACTCGCCGGCGCACGTTTCCCGATAAACGCAACACCGATGTTGAAGATGTTCTTATCATCAACGATCGCAGGCTTCATATACCTGACTATGGCCCAGATTCGATACTGGTCCTCCACGTGATCGAACACTCGCAACTGCCTTGGCATCGGGATCGTCATGTACAACAGACGCCCCCTTTCCGTCGGGTGCTTGAGCGTGAAACCAGCGCCGAATGGGGTCACATTAGCGAGCCTGGTTATCTCAGTCCACTCAAAAGTCGGCGTATCGCGACCCTGCACCCGCACCGGCAAATGCAGTGGGAGTCGTTCTCGAATTCGCTTCCAATTTCGTTCTTCACTCATGGGAGCCGACGGCGTGTGGAGCGGTCCAAAAAACGTCGGGAGTGGCTACACGAAGCTATTGATTTTATTAGAGTTTTCGCCGATTTTGAGTTTGCCAAGTAACCTCAAAAAAGGCTAAAATACAGGCACTTTGATAGAGATGTTTTACTCCGTTTCGTCTCCTCAAAAAGCCGCCAACCTCAAGCTCATTATCTCTTAAAAAGGGGCTTGGACTGCGTGGCGGATTGTACTGGAAAGGCTATTAGATGGAAACAACTTCTGAACGCAATCATATAAACATCGAAGACGAGATGCGGCGCTCGTATCTCGATTACGCGATGTCGGTGATCATCGGCCGCGCGTTACCGGATGTGCGCGATGGACTGAAACCGGTCCACCGGCGCGTGTTGTGGGCCATGCACGAACTCGGCAACACGTACAACAAGGCGTACAAAAAGAGCGCGCGCATCGTCGGCGATGTTATCGGTAAGTATCACCCGCACGGCGACATGCCGGTTTACGACACGATCGTGCGCTTGGCCCAGGACTTCTCGATGCGTTATCCGTTGATCGATGGCCAGGGCAACTTCGGCTCGGTCGATGGCGATGCAGCAGCGGCGATGCGTTACACCGAGATACGCATGGCGCGTCTCGCGAATGAAGTTCTTGCCGATATCGAAAAAGAGACGGTTGCGTTTCAACCAAACTACGACGAGTCGTTGAGTGAACCGACAGTTTTACCGACTCGCGTTCCGAATCTTCTCATCAACGGTTCCGACGGAATCGCAGTGGGAATGGCGACCAAGATTCCGCCTCACAATCTTACTGAGATCCTCGACGCGACGCTTGCATTGTTGAAAGATCCCGAGACTACGGTCCAGGATCTCATGAAAATCGTCACTGGTCCCGACTTTCCCACGGGGGGATTCATTTACGGTCGCGACGAGATCAGAAAGTCGTACGAAGAGGGCCGCGGCGTGCTGCAATTGCGTGCGCGAGCCGGCATCGATCGCATCGGGCGCGGCGCACAGGAACGCGACGCCATAGTCATCACGGAAATTCCGTTTCAGGTTAATAAAGCACGTTTGCTCGAACGTATCGCAGAGTTGATCAACGAAAAGAAAGTTGACGGCATTTCAGATCTGCGAGACGAGTCGGATCGCAGCGGTATGCGCATTGTCGTTGAGTTGAAACGCGATGCGGTGCCGCAAGTCGTGCTCAACAAGCTCTACAAACTGACGCCGATGCAGTCGTCTTTCGGTGTGATCAATCTCGCGATTGTTAATGGACAGCCACGCGTCCTGAATCTCAAGCAGATGCTCGAGGCGTTCATCGAGTTTCGCCGCGAAGTGGTGCGCAAGCGGACCGAGTACGAGCTCCGCAAAGCAAAAGCCCGCGCACACATTCTCGAAGGGCTCACGAAGGCGATCGACGCGCTCGATTACATCGTCACGCTCATTCGCAACTCGCGTTCAGTTGACGAAGCGCGCCAGTGGCTGATGGGCCAATTGAAAACTACGAGCGAAGTTAAAACCTGGAAAGGTGTTCCGTCAGACGTTCAGCTCAAGACATATCTCGCGCGCGTTGAGAAGGCGATGGGCCAACTCGCGTTTTCCGAGATCCAGGCGCAGGCGATTCTCGACCTCCAATTGCGCCGCCTGTCAGCACTCGAACGACAGAAGATCATCGACGAATACGAGTCGATTATTAAGCTGATCGCCGAGTTGGAAGAGATTCTCGCCAACGAGAGATCGCTGCGACGCGTGATCGCGAAGGAGTTGGAAGAAGTCAAGAAAGACTTCGGTGACGAGCGCCGCACGGAGATCGTCGACGAAGGCGTCGAGCTCTCAATCGAAGACTTGATCGCGGACGAAGACGTGGCGATCACCGTCACTAACAGCGGTTACATCAAGCGCACGCCGATTACGACTTACTCGCGCCAGGGTCGCGGCGGTAAAGGCCGCTTCGGCGCCGCTGCGAAGAACGGCGACTTCGTCGAGCACCTTTTCATCGCGTCAACTCATGCCTATCTGATGATCTTTACGGACGATGGCATGGTCTACAAGATCAAAGTTCACGAAGTGCCGGATGCCGCGGCTTCGGCTCGCGGCAAAGCGGTCGTGAATCTGATCAACATTCCGAGCGATCGAAAGCTCGCCGGCGTGGTGCCGGTACGAGAGTTTTCAGAAGGTCGTTACGTGGTGATGGTCACACGCAAGGGCGTGATCAAGAAAACGTCGCTGGCTGATTTTCAGAACATTCGCACCAACGGCATCATCGCGATCAATATCGACGATGGCGATCAGTTGCTCGACGTGATCCTGACGGATGGTACGAAGCGCATCTTCATTGCGACGCACAACGGTCTCGCGATTCGTTTCGATGAAAAGAATGCGCGGCCGATGGGACGTGCGACTCGCGGGACCCGCGGCATCGAATTGCGAAAGGATGATTACGTTGTCTCGGTTTGTGCTGTCTCAGCGGAAGACAAGGAGCGCATGCTCTCCGTCTCCGAACTTGGTTACGGCAAGCAAACTCCGATCACGACTTACCGCCTGCAATCGCGTGGTGGTAAAGGCGTCATCAACATGAAGACGACTGACAAGACCGGCAAGGTGGTCGCAGTGTTTCCGGTTGAGGACGAGTCGGAGATCATGATAATCACGCAACAAGGAAAACTGATCCGCATCGAGGCTTCAGAGATCCGCAAGACGGGCCGCAGCGCGCAAGGTGTGCGTTTGATCAAGACGGATGCGGGCGACAAAGTCACGAGCGCGTCGTTAGTCGAAGCTGCTGAAGAAGAGACCGAAGAATCACCAACTAATTAGCCACAATAAGGCACAAAAGGCACATAAAATGATTTTGTGCTTTATGTGCCTTTTTGTGGCATGACCCATTCTTCACCGTTTTCGAAGAATTCTTTCTTCCAGATGGGAACGGTGCGTTTAAGTTCTTTGATGGTCCACTCGCAAGCCTGAAAGGCGGCTTGGCGATGAGGGGCGCTGGCGGCGATGACGACGCTCGTTTCGCCGATCTCCAATCGTCCGGTGCGATGGACGATTCCGAGATGAGCGATGTCGAAGAGTTTGTGTGCCTCAACGCCAAGGCGCTCCATCTCGGTCAACGCCATTGAGTCGTAGGCTTCGTAGACCAGATAGAGCGTGTGCTTGCCTTTGGTCCACTCGCGCGCGTAGCCGTCGAGCGTAACCGTCGCGCCGCATTCGGGAAGCACTACTCGTCGCGCAACCGCGCCAACATCGATCGGCTCAGTCGTCAGTTCAAAAAAATCGTGCGACCCGCCACTCACCGGCGGAAACACCGCCAGCTCATCGTTCTCTTTCAATATCGTGTCCGGCGTCGCGTATTCCTGGTTCACTGCAAACAACAACGATCGTCCGAAACGTTCGAGGTCGGAAAACTTCGCGACCAAACTCTGAAACGCACTCGAAACGGTAGCGGGCGCAGCGAGCGAGATCTCGAGCGGGTTCTGATCAACTACATCTCGAGCCGCTCCAAAAAACAACACTCGTACCTTCACAGCGTCAGTCATTCAATTTCAATCTTTCTGCCGCCGTGTCCATTACCTTTCGCAAGTTCGTGGATGCGGGCTCGTTCTTCGTAACCTTGCACCGCGATGTTGAGCATCGCTCGTAGTCGTTCCAACCGCTCCGAAGTTGACCGCAGCTCGAGCAGTTCCTGTTTTACTTCCGCATCGATCTCCATCGCGGCTGCAACGAGAAACGAAAGGCGCTGAGGTTCGGTATCGGAAATGTCAGGCAACGTAGCGCGCTCGTCGTTAATGGTGCGCACTGCCTGCGCTATGCGCGTGAAGGTTTCCGCTACTTCTCTTGATGGTGCAGCGAGTATCTGTTCGTCCTCTTCGTCGTCTTCAAAATAACTGACCTGAGCTACGAGATAAGGATCGCCGCGTTCAACGTACGACTCCATGCGATAACGAATCACACCGAGCGTGAGTATGTTTGATCGACCGTCGGGAAACGTTTGCACTTCGGTGACTTCAGCAACACAACCGATGTGACCCGCAGGTGGAACGTCACTCTCCCCACTCGATGGATCGAAGTAAGCCAGTCCAAAAAGATTTTTTGCGAGTTGAATATCCGAAAGCATCTGCCGGTAGCGCGGCTCAAAAATGTGCAGTGGTAAGGGCACACCGGGAAATAGGACCACCGGCAGGGGAAAGAGTGGCAGCTCGCCCTGGCCACGCACTTTGTCGGTTGCTTCGCTCATTAGCGGAGAAGGTACGTGAGGGATTATGGCAGAGAGATTCGTAGAAGTCATTTAGCCGCAAAAAATACGGCCCCCGCGTTCGTGTTGGGCAACGTCAGCGGGGGCCCTCGAGCACACCGTTCGATGAAGAGGGTTTCACCTACGGTGTTTTACGGACGCCCAAAGGGAGTGGTGCGTCCGGATCTCTTAAATCACAGAATGTGTGCGAACAACTCGAGCCGGTGTACTGGAGTTAACTTGCAAATACTCGCCAGCATGTCTTCGAGCTCGAATGGCTTCGCGAAATATCCATCGGCGCCGGCGGCATAACACGCCTTTCGCACTTCGATGTCGCTGTTGGAACTCATGATTAAGACGCGCGACTGCGACAGATGGCCTTTAATGTATTCCAACAAACGCAGGCCACTCGCGGGGGAACTTTTGTCCGGGGGCATATGTAAATCGAGTATCGCGATATCGGGCTTATAAAAAGTTGCACGTCGAATCGCAGTCTGCATGTCGTTTGCAGTTATCACGTCATACTCGTCGCACAGCGTCCAGTAGAGCTGCTGCGTAATGGCCGAGTCGTCGTCAACTATCAAAATCCTGGGCTTCATCGCCTATGTTTTGAGCAAAGCCTGTACCAATTTGCCCATAACAGTACGGACGTGAGAAACAAAGCGGATTTCGAGGTTTGCAATGAATTTTGCGTGTGGACAAATGTGAACACAGGGGCCTTTTGGCGTCCTCAGTAGTGGACGGTTAGATCTCGGAGCAGGAGCAGCAGGCAGGTGCAGGAGTAAAACGTGCTCCTGATTAGTGCTCCTGCTCCTGCTGAAGTGGCTTGACTGGCTTGGCTGGCGGGTCGTCGTCTTCACCGACTTCATCGACAACCTTCAGCTCCGCGCCAAACTTCTGATAGCTACGGAAACGAACGTCGTTGCGACTCTGCAACACGAACTTCGGATTGACGGTCGTCAATAGTATTTCAGAGTGAGTCGGCAGGAGATACTTTCGTTCGTTGATCGAAACCCAGTCGTAGTCGATCAGACTACTCGCAGCAGTGATCGGAAAATCAGGCGGTATCTCAGTCGCGATCTGTTCGAAACGCAACACGCGATCCAACTCGCGATCGATCCACAGCCGTCCACGCGATCCGACAATCGCTCGCGCACCGGTGTCAGCCAAACTCAACGACAACTGCGAGTTGTCTTTCTTGATCACGTATTCGTAAACAACTGTCCGGCGCGTTTGAATCGTGTCAGTATCGACTAGCTTAAACTCCGCTTTCGATTCCGGCTTAAACACATCCGCGAGTGCCGAAATATATTCCACACCGCTCGACGACGCACCCTTCGGAACGTACTTGCTGTAATCGCTGCTCGCTTGCACATCAGGACCTGCGGGCATTCCGTTTATCGTCAGCAGCTTGTACTCCTCGCCCTGGTTCGCGCGGTAACCGACCGCGAGCGTGAGATTGTCTTGCGGGATCCAGTTCGCGGTTTGGCCGTAAGCGACGGAGCGTTTGATGATCTGCTTCACGAGAAAGTCGGGCATCGCGTTGGCGGCCGCGAGAGTGACGTTGCGCGTGCGGTCGAGAAGTTCGCGGCCTTCAGTTTCCGAAGGGAGCGCGGAAGCCGTTGGGTTCACACGGCGGCGTTCGGCTTCTTCGAGCGTGCGGCGCAGTAACGCATCGTTACCGCTCTTTGTCGCAACGAGCGAGCGCATGCCGTCAGTCAATGCAAAGCCAATTCCGCGTTTGCGAATCTGCTCGATGAGCTCGTCGCGCGTGTCCGGATTGCGCTGTAGTTGATAAAGCAGACTGACGAGTTCCTGGTTGGTGAGTGGTTTCTGATCCTGGGCCGAAACCGCGACACACGAAACCAGAAGAATGATTGCTAAAAAGGCTGTATTTAGGCGGAGCATTGCACTTTCCGATGAAACTATGGGGAGCAAAGTTGCATGATGGATTGTCTCAGAATTTCGGTGCAGCGCTCAAGTTCGTGGATAGGTACAAATTCGCCGGTGCGGTGTGCTTCGCGGATGTCGCCGGGACCGATCACGACCGATTCACTGCCGAGCACCATCATCTGCGCGGCTTCGGTGCCGAATGCGACTGTTTCCGATGTGTTACCCGAAGCGTTCTCGAGCAGCTTGATCAACGGTGAATCGGGTGAGGTCTCGAAACCTGAATCCTGGCGACTGGCGTCGATTTCGCAATACAAATCCTGATCCAATTCACTCTCGGCTTCAATCGCCTTCAGGAAGAGTTGGAGAACATGTTCGGAAGGTTGAGTGGGGATCGGTCGCCATTCGAGTGTGAAGCGACACTCGCCGGCGAGTACATTCTTTGCTGAGCCGCCGTGGATCAAACCAATATTCAGCGTTGTGTATGGTGGATCGAAGGCGTCGTGCTGATCGTGTTTCAGTTCTTCTGCGATTGATTCCAGACGGACAATTAGACGAGCGGCGCGAAATACTGCCGACGCGCCGAGCGCTGGATAAGCGCTGTGAGCTTCGCGTCCTTTCACGATCACTTCCGCGAGTGAATAACCCTTGCCCGCGCGGATCGGTTTGAGTGAGGTTGGTTCGCCGACGATGCTGTAACGCACACGCAAAGGTTTTGCCTCGGCCAACTTCTTGGCGCCGCGTAATCCGATCTCTTCGTCTGCGGTGAAAATTAGCGCGACCGGTTTACTTATTTTGAGGTCTTCGACCGCAGTGAGCGCGGCAGCGATGAATCCTTTCGTATCGCACGCGCCGCGGCCGAAAAGTTTGCCGTCGCGTTCGGTGAGGTTTGTGGCTTCACTCCAGTGCGGATCGTAAGGAACGGTATCGGTATGGCCCACGAGTGCGAGTTCGACTTCATGGACATCGTCAGTGAGCGCGATTAAATTGATCTTTTCTATCCCGTGTTCGTCCTCGTACGCGAAGCGCCGCGTTATCAAGTTCAACGCTTCGCAACGTCGTTCGAGATATTCAACAATCTCAACATTAGACCGCGACGAAACAGAATCAATTCGGACCAAATCCGCGAGTATCCGTCTAATCTGTGTCATCTGTGGTTACCATCTTCTACGATTCGTTTTCCTCCGACCACCACGTCCCGGACCGCAGTTCGCGCAAGTGAGAACACAATGTTCGTCAGCAGATCATCTACTGACGCGCCTGCGATCGACAGATCGTTCAGATCGACAGTGAAGAAATCCGCGGGTGCACCCGGCGCAATTCGTCCTCCCTCAAACCCGATACTCGCCGCGCCATTGATGGTCGCACAATCAAACAACCGCTCGGCCAACATTGGCGCGAGTACGTTTCGCGTCATCTTCTGCAATCGCAGGTGATACTCGATCTCACGCGCATCTTCGAGCAGGTCGATCTGTATTTGACTATCTGTGCCTAACGATACTCGCACCCCGGCGTCAAAGTAAGCATCAACAGGCACAACACCATCGCCGAGGTTTCGCTCCGTCGTCGGGCACGCGCAAACAAAAGCGCCGTTGCGTGCGAGCGCCGCGATTGCTTTTGGCGTGACGTGAATCGCGTGAACCGCAGTAAAACGTTTGCTCAGTAGTCCTTCGGTCTCCAGTAACGCCACGGGTGAGCGGCCATACTCCGCAATACACGCGCTTACTTCAGCAGGTTGTTCGGCGACGTGCATGTGGACCGGAAGTTCGTGCTCATTCGCGAACGCAACGATCGTCTTCAGGTATTCAAGCGGCGCCGCACGCACACTGTGTGGCGCGACACCGATCCACGCCATGTCGTCGTTGATGTCGAGCAGTTGTTCGAGATTCTTTAAATATAGATCAGGCGAGTCTTCGATAAACCGTATCTGTTGCGGGTTGGGTTCGGTTTGATAACCCGCGCGCGCGTAAGCCACGCGTAACAAAGCGATGCGAACGCCTACGTCGCGCGCCGCGCGAATCACTTGGCGTTCGAGTAGGTTTGGATCGGAGTAAGGCGAGCCGTCGGGTGAGTGATGAATGTAGTGAAACTCGCCGATAGCCGTGATCCCGGTCAGCGCCATCTCGAGGAACGCGAGGCGCGACACGTTGTAGATCTCGTCAGGTTCGAGCGTATTCGCGGCCGCATACATTTGCTCGCGCCACGTCCAGAAGCTGTCGGTCGTGTGTTGCGATCGGTGTTCCGTTCGCCCGCGAATCACACGCTGAAACGCATGCGAGTGAGCATTAACCATCCCCGGCAACATCGCGCGCCCCTTCAGGCGAATCGCGTCCGGCGCAGCTTCCGTAATCTCAACAATCTTTCCATCGCTACCGCACACAACCGCGCGATCGGACTGAAACCGACCGTCAACGTAAACATAATCCGGTAACCAGGTAGACATCGTTTACTTCATCGCGAGCACTTCACGCGCGGCAGTGCGATCGCCAGTGCAACTAATCCGTCTTGGACCATCAAGATACGTCAACTCAAATCCGCGACTCTCATACAACTCGATGATCCGCGCAGTCGCCTGATTGGAAATCACCACTGGTCCATCATGCCTCGCCAGCAGGTCTGCGGTGCGCACTTGATCGTCCCACGAAAACCCGCCTGCGCTGTACGTGGTGAACTCTACATCATAAGGCGGATCGGCGTAGATAAAATCTCCCGCCTCAAACTCCAGCGCCTCAATATCGAGATTACTAAACTGCCACCGCCCGAACACTGTCGCATATTCCGAGAAGTCAGTCGCGTAGTTGATCGCGTTGTAAGTTCCGAACGGCACATTGAAATCGCCGCTCTTGTTGAAACGGCAGAGCCCGTTGAAACAGGTGCGATTCAGATAGTAGAACAACTGCGCGCCTTGCGCAGTGAGTGCCTCGCCCTTGCGAATCAGTTCATTAAAACGATCGCGATGACGATAGAAGAGTTTTTCATCGTTGCGCATCTTCAGGCGCATTTCCAGACCGTGTTGCACCTGGCGATAGAAGTTAATCAGGTGCGGATTGACGTCGTTCAATAGCGCGTGCTTTGGTTGCAGACCAAGCGCGACAGCGAGTCCGCCGCAGAATGGTTCGACGTATCGTCGTGCGGCGTTCGCTTCCCAGATCGGTTTCAGGTGCGGTGCGAGCCAGCGCTTGCCGCCGGCCCACTTCAACGGCGGCTTAAGC
>DATEWS010000193.1:0-2180 GCA_035257785.1 Pyrinomonadaceae bacterium | reverse complement strand
AACATCGGCAAAGAGAACTCTGCGAACGTCGGCGAGAGCGTGCGACTGGAACCACTCCAGCGATCCATGTCTGATAGCATCGGCCGGACTGTCATGTGGTTCACTTTGGGACTCGCAGGTTTTGTGCTGCTGATCGCGTGTGCAAACCTCGCTAATCTGCAACTCGTTCGCACGGCGACGCGGTCGCGTGAACTGGCGGTTCGCGCCGCTCTTGGTGCAGCACGCTGGCGACTGTTGCGACACTCGTTGACTGAAAGCATTCTTGTTGCGCTGATCGGCGGCGTGATTAGTCTCGTTATCGCTCTTGTCGCTGTTCGCTTCATCAGTAATCGTCTCTTCGATGGTTTACCGGGCGCGAGTGTGCAACTCGATTACAGAGTGTTTGGGTTTGCGCTGCTGTGCTCACTGCTAACGGGAATTTTATTCGGGACATTGCCTGCCTGGTTCGCATCGCGTGCAGATGTGAACCTCGCGTTGCGAGAGAACTCGCGCGGTTCCACTGCGGGTCGATCTCAGCATCGCTTGCGTCACATGCTTATCGTTGGCGAAGTCGCGTTTGCGATGGTGTTGCTCGCCGCTGCCGGATTGTTTCTGCGTGGTTTGCAACGCTTCATTAATGCAGATCCGGGCTGGCGTGTTGACGGACTCCTGACGGCGCAAATGAGTCTTCGCGGAGATAAATACAAGGACGAAAAGCAACGCGTTGTGTTCGTGACGGAACTGGAAAATCGTCTCCGCGCGATTCCCGGTGTGGAGCAAGTTGCGATTGGTTCTTCGAATGTTGTGTTTGGTTTTAATAGTAGTAATTCGTTTCTGATCGAGGGTCGACCCGAGCCTCCGGCGGATAAACTGCCGGAAATGTTTTTTGAACAGATCAATAGTAGTTACTTCGAGGCGCTCGGTGCTCGTTTGCAGCAAGGCCGCACCTTCAACGCTGCCGACACAGTCGATCATCCGAAAGTAGTTATCATTAACGAAACAACTGCGCACAATTATTGGCCCAACGAGAGTCCGGTCGGACGGCGCATAAGCACCGGTAGTAAAAAGAAAGAGTATTACGAAGTCGTTGGAGTAGTTAATGACATCGCGTTTCCCGGCGGACTCGGAGAACCATACACGCGCTATGAAGCGTTTCTGCCGATGACCCAGGAGGCGCCTTCGTATCTCATGATCGCACTGCGCAGCTCTTCGAGTGCGGATGCGCTTTCTAACAGTCTGCGCAACTCGATTGCAGGTTTGGATCCGGATCTACCGGTTTACAGGATCCGCTCTGCACGAGCCGCGGTGGACCAGGGCCTCGGAAGTATCTCGTTGCTCGGAAGTTTGTTGGGTGCGTTTGCAGCGGTTGGTCTAATTCTGGCTGCGATCGGGATCTATGGTGTCGTGTCGTACACGGTTGTGCAACGCACTGGCGAACTCGGCATTCGCATGGCGCTCGGCGCTCAGACTCGCGACGTTCTGTGGTTAGTGTTAGGCAAGGGCGCTGTGCTGGTTCTGATCGGAGCGTTCCTGGGCGGCCTCGGAGCGTACGGCGTCTCGCGTCTATTAATAGCGCTCATCCCATCATTGCCCACGCGCGATCCAATGATTCTCGCGTTAACGGGACTCACTCTCATCGCAGTGGCCCTGATCGCCTGCTACATCCCCGCGCGCCGCGCCACCCGGGTCGACCCCCTCGTGGCGCTGCGGTCCGAGTAGGAGTTAGCCGCGGATTCTCACGGATGATCGCCGGTCGATAGAAGCTGGCCTTGCTTCATCCGGATCGTGATCTTGCGGGTGCAGGAGAAGTCGTTGAGGGGGTTGCAGGAGAGGGCGAGGAGGCTCGCTTCGTAGCCGGAGGACAGGTGGGCGATTTTGCGTTTTGGAAAGATCAGTTGGGGGGTTGTTTGCGCCCACATGACCAGCAACGTGCGCTTATCAAACACGCCGAGGCCTTCAAGGTAAAACGCTTCCTTGACTGCATTCTCAAAAAGATCAGGGCCGATGGCAATCGGAACACCGTGGCGCATGAGTGTTTGAAGACTGTGTCGCTGAATCTGCCTCGCACGTTCGAGTTGTGCGGGGCCTGCCTTTTTTTCCGCCTCTGAAAACCAGGGTTTGGGTGCGGCTAACCACTCGGCAAGCCATGCGGTCGCGACGACTGCGGTCCCTTTAGACTTCGCGAGTTTTGCGTCAGCATC
>DATEWS010000192.1:0-2115 GCA_035257785.1 Pyrinomonadaceae bacterium | reverse complement strand
GATCGAGTAGTGTGAAAAGCTTCTCCTGATCTTCGAGTCGCGGACAGGCGGGATAACCAAAACTGTAACGCGAGCCCTGGTAATTCTGGTGAAAGAGGCGCGACAAATCAGGCGAATCAGCACCGGCGATGCCGAGTTCTTCGCGAATGCGCTTGTGCCACAACTCCGCCAACGCCTCGGCACTCTCCACGCTCAAACCGTGGAAGTAGAGATAGTCCGAGTAATTGTCTGACTTGAACAACTCCTGCGAGTACACGCTGGCGCGCCGGCCGACAGTCACGAGATGAAATGCGACTGTGTCCATCCTGCCTGATTCGCGCGACGCAAAAAAGTCAGCAAGACACAGGTGCTTTCCGGCAGGCTGGCGGGGAAAAGTAAATCGCACTTCCCTGTCCTGATCGTAAACGATGAGATCGTTTCCTTCTGACTGGCATTTGTAATAACCATAAACCAGCTTCGGTACCAGCAGCTTTTCTTGTGCAGAACGTTTCTTGAGCTCCTGGTAAATCGGACGCACCTTCTCGCGCACGAGCGCCTGGTATTCTTCGAGTGGCATCCGGCCCTGTTTGAACTGCCACTGTCCTTTGAATAGCGCCGTCTCGTTGATAAACGAGAACAAATCAGCGAGCGAGATGTTTTCAACCACGCGCGAGCCGTAGAAAGGTGGCTGCGGGATCGGAACTTCACGACTCACGTCGGAACGCACGGTGTGCGTCGTATCGCCACCGCCCTTTCGCGGTCGCGCAATTTTCTTGACGCCGAGTTTTGCTTCCTCTCCGATCAGATCTTCCGGATCATCCGTCGCATCCGGGGCTAAACTTGCCATTGATTCCTGCTGCTTCACGCCGTCTTCGATCTCTTCCACGAGCACGTCCATCGTGTGCAGACCTGCGAACGCGTCCCGCGCGTAGAACAGTTGGCCGTGGTAAAGCGGCTTCAGATCGTCTTCAACGTAGCGCCGCGTCAACGCTGCGCCGCCGAGCACAACCGGAACGTTCACGCCACGTTCGTTCATCAACTCCAGATTCTCTTTCATGATCAGAGTCGACTTCACGAGCAGACCGCTCATGCCGATCGCATCCGCGCCGTGTTCGTTGTACGCCTGCAGGATCGCCTCAATCGGCTGCTTGATGCCGAGGTTCAAAACCTTGTAGCCGTTGTTGGTGAGAATGATATCGACGAGATTTTTGCCGATGTCGTGAACGTCGCCTTTAACGGTCGCGAGCACCATCGTTCCCTTCGCCGTGGCGCCGCCCTTCTTCTCCATGAACGGTTCGAGAAAACGTACCGCGGCTTTCATCGCTTCCGCGGACTGCAACACGAAAGGCAGTTGCATCTGTCCACTGCCGAAGAGATCGCCGACGACTTTCATTCCTTCAAGAAGGATGTTGTTGATGATGTCGAGCGCAGGATACTTCTCGAGACCGGAGCGGAGTTCGTCTTCGAGTCCGATCTTCTCGCCGTCGATGATGTGGTTCTTGAGACGTTCTTCAACGGTCTCACCTTTTGAAGCTTTCTTCGTCGCCTTCGTTTTCACGCCTTCAAAGAGCCTGGTGAACTCAGTCAACGGATCGTAGATACAAACGTCGCCTTCGAAACGCCGCTGGTCGTAGATCAGCTCGCGAGCGACCTTTAGCTCTTGTTCACCAATGCGATTGAGCGGCTCGATCTTGCTTGCGTTAACAATCGCGGCGTCGAGACCAGCTTCAACAGCATCGTGCAGAAACACAGAATTCAGAACCACTCGCGATGCCGGACTGAGCCCGAAAGAGATATTCGAGACACCGAGGATCGTGAACGCGCCCGGCAGTTCGGCTTTGATTCGCTTGATTGCTTCGATGGTTTCGAGTGCGTTGCGACGATCCTCTTCGATACCTGTCGAAATCGGCAGGGCAAGTGGATCGAAGAAGATGTCGGAAGCAGGCAGACCTATTTCCTTCGTCGCTTGTTCGTAAGCGCGGGTCGCGATCTTGACCTTACCTTCGCTCGTGCGCGCCATGCCGTCTTCATCAATCGTGCCGATAACGACACTCGCGCCGTACGTCTTTGCGAGGTCGATCACTTTCACAAAGCGCGGCACACCGTCTTCGTAGTTGGTTGAGTTGAGAATGCACT
>DATEWS010000191.1:0-2670 GCA_035257785.1 Pyrinomonadaceae bacterium | reverse complement strand
ACGCGAGTGTCGGCGCCACGTCCTGCCACAAACTCAGGATGCGCTGCTGCGGGAAGTGCCAGCCTTTCTTGTTCAGGACGACGTTCAGTTGAATCGCAGCAGCTTTATAGACGCGCTTCTGCTGTATGCCGTTGATGACGTTGATCGGTTTGCCATTGTCGTCAACCGCCGGATCGGCAAACGGTGCGCCCGGCTGTGGCCCAAGCGGCAGACCGTTCAGCAGGAATCCGGCTGGCTGTTGGTTCTGCGTCATGTTTGGCGGAATCACTGGCGTTGAGGGACAACCTCCGGGCGTTCCATCCGGGAAGAACGACGGGCGGCAACGAATACCAAAAAACTTCATCGCCACTTGTTCGACATTCGTTCCCTGTTCAGGAAGTTGAGTGGCGTTCATCGTCGCGAGATCTTTACTCCAGTCAAACTGATCGTGTTTCTCGTAACCGATTGTTCCACCATTCACGACGTGACGCGGCAAACCACCATCCATGAATCCACCGGATCCGTCAGGCGCGAAGTCGAGTGGCGGATGTGGCGCGCGTGCGCCCGCGATGCCGGGAATAAAGAACGGGAATCCGGGGTTGCGATTGACGTTTGCTCCAGTCGGATCGGGAGCAGCAGGGGTTCCGTAAACCACTTGTCCATTTTGAATGAACACTGATGAAGGCATGGGAGCCATGGGCAGCGTCGGCATCGGCACCACGGCCGGCGTGGGTGTGCCTGCCTTGATCTCCCCGTCCGGTAGCGCCCGCGTTCCGGAAACGGGAATACCATTCGCATCTAACTGCGAGCCGATTTCAAACGTATCGTGGGTGCGCCACATGGCCCACATGCCTGCCGCGAAATGCGGATAGAAGTGACAATGGAAGATCGAATCACCGACCACCTTGTTTCGATTACCGCTGCCGTTGAAAGTCATCTCGAGCGTGTAACTCGCGCCGGGACTGATCATCTGGCTGTCGAGATACGCGCCTTCGTCACTGTTCGGCGATTGCAGCCACTGGTGTGCGTGCTGGTGATGAACGTGCGTCGCGACTGTGCCGCCGTGATGAATTCTGAACTTCGTGTGGTCGTTGATGTAAGTGTGGTAGACGTTCGAGGGATCGTCCGGATAGTAAACTTTCGTCGCTTTCGCGAGCGGTGCGAGTTTATATGGGAATCCGTTCACCGCACCCGGCACCGGCACACGCGCGTTCGCGCAATTCGGATCGGGAGCGGCGCCTGTGTCGCCGAGTTGAGCCGCGGTGCAAAGCACGGGCGGTGTTGTTGATGGTGGACTGTTCGGAACTGGCGGCTCGGCCGGCGACATGGTGAACGTCGGCAGCACACTCGAATTCGCAGGGCGATCGACGAGCATTGCCGGATCGCCCACCGACCATGCACTCAGGAAAAACTCTTCAAACTTGCAATCGACGCACGATCCCATTGGACCAACGCCGATGCGGTTCGCGTAGACTTCCGCGCCGATGCCGCCCGTGCCGTAGTTGATCGCGAAACCATCAAAACCGGCGTTGACTGTGCTCACCATTCCGAGCGAAGGATCGCTGAAGACAGGAAACGCCTGCGTCGCGACTTGCCCGACCTCGTGATAGATGATCGTGATCTCTCGATATGGCTGTTTTCGATCTGGCGCGGATGGATTGGCGCAGAACAAGGGATTCGTTGCGCCGTTGCCATTGTTCGCCGCGTTACACGGCGGCTCCGGATTGCTTACTCCGGTCGTGCCGGGAAACCTGCCCGCATTCGGACCCGTGATGATAGCCGTGAGATCGCTGTGCACGATGTTGTTGTTTGCATCGAGCATCTTCAGGATCGGCGTGTTGGGCGGAATCGGAGTTCCGTCAGGATAAGTTGAACCGCCTGGATAGACAGCGTTGTAGTTGATGATTGGCTGGCCGTCGGGAGTCTTCAGCGGCTGGCCCGAGGAGTTCTTGCTCGTTGCGAGCGCGAGATCCTGTTGCGAAACCTGACTTCGATACCACTCAGCGCCGTTCGGCTGAACGTTGAGCGCGCCAAAAAGTCCGCGGCTTAGCTGGCCGCCCACCGGATCGCCTTCCGTGTCGCCCATCGTGTAGAGAAGCCATGTTCCTTCATTTTTGACGAAGAGTGTGTAGACGCGAGCGTTCGGCGGCGCCGGCGATGGAATCGGTGTTGGCGGCGCAGTGGCAAGACTCGAATTGTTTTTACCTACAAATGATCCGTCTTCGGCGGGGCCGGTCGCCCATTCCTGTCCCTGAATGTGAAGAGAGACTTCAGTCGTTGCGACCGCGGGAGACTGCGGCGTTGACTGCGCGAATTTCGCTGTCGGAATCGCGTTCTGAAAACTGATCTGCAAGCAATCGCCGACGTTTGCGCGCAGCACGATCGGGCGTGGTCTTTTGCCTGGCCGGAGCCAGATGCCGCCGTTATTGGTGACAGTGTCGGAACGCAATGCGAAAACGAATCCATTCGGAATAGTCGCACCGAGTCGATTCAACATGAGCGGCTGTGGTATCGCAACGACGTCAGCCTTGATCTTTCGCGTGCCGGGTGGACACGGCACCACCTGCATCGGCGGCGGTGCAGCAGCGCTCTCTTTCGTCGTTTCAGATTCAGTTTTGATTGTTTCTGTTTCTTCTTTAATAGTTGCTGTTGGTGTCGCGGGAACTTTTGATGCTGTATCAGTTGGGGCTG
>DATEWS010000190.1:0-8807 GCA_035257785.1 Pyrinomonadaceae bacterium | reverse complement strand
GGAAAGTTGCTGCTGGAAATGTACAAGCGTATCCGGTGACCGGCCTTGAACACGTTCGCCGTTGCCCAAAGGTCAATCGTGTACTGATAGATCTTACCGGGCGTAACGAGCGACGCTGTTTTTGTACTCTCGCGATAACGAGCGCGAACGATCCCGTCGGTAAGAAACCGCGCATAACCCGTCTCGTCAACATCAACAAGCAGCGCGGTGAAATCCGTGTCTACGGCCGAAGTCGAGGCAAAAAGCTCGAGCGTGATAAAGCCGGTGACTTCAGTGTCCTCGGTCAGCGGAGGGGTCGAGAAAACAAGAACGTCCGCTCGCGATTCATTCGGACGTTGATCTGCCGGCCCCGGTGGAATTGCCCCGCCACAACACAGCCGCCCGCCGATCGTGCGCACTGGATTTTGCGGATCGTAATCAAACTCGTCCTTTCTTTCAGTCGCCGGCGGCGCGAGACTCAACACGCCGTCACCTGAAACACTGTTGGCTCCCCTGGTGGAATGAAGGTAGTACTTCGTGTAGCGAGTTCGCGCGAGTGGAAACTCCTGCTCGTCGCGCCATACGTTGTCGCCCATAATAAAGAGACGAACCGGAGCGCCACTGGAAAACTCATTCTTAATTCCCTTGAGGGTGTAATCGAACCACTTCAACTCGGTGGCCAGGTTGTCCAGAACGGCGTCTTTACCGAAGACAACATCGCCGACCTTCCCCGCCGGTGAAGTCGGGGCGTGCGCCCATGGCCCAACGATCAGGCGCTGACCAGCGCGAGCTTCGGCGGTCGCCGCTTGTTCATGCAGGCCGGTGTAATTCTTGATCGAGCCTTTGAGAAATAGATCGTGCCAGCCGCCGGCATGCAATCCCATCACGATCATGCGCGAGTAATGATCCGAAACGCGCCATTGCTGCCAGTAAGCATCGTCTCGCTCATGCGACAACCAGTCACGAAAATACGGTGCGAGTGATGACGGCTGCGGCGAGTTAAGAACAGCATAATCACGCAGCGGCAAAGTGTTGACCCAGTCTTGAGGCGCTTGAGTTGCTGCGGCCACTCGTCGCATCGTGTCGATTGCGAGACCCGAAGTCCACGAACTACTAAACCACTGCATTAACGCGCCGTTTTGATAAGTCCAACCGTCGTAATACTCCGACGCTGTTACGTAAGGAAAGACCGAGACGAGATGAGGCGGGACCGACATCGCGGCGAGCATTTGTGTCGCGCCAACGTAAGAGCCACCAAACATTCCGACCTTCCCGTTCGACTGGTCCAGCTTCGCGGCCCATTCGACTGTGTCGTAACCGTCTGCGCTTTCATTTCGAAACGGATAAAACTCTCCGTCCGAATCGAAACGTCCGCGCGTGTCCTGCAGCACAACGATGTATCCGTGTGCGGCAAGTTCGTTCGCAGTCCGAGTCTCGCCGGCGCGGTTGTAAGGCGTGCGCTGGAGCACGACCGGAAATTTTTCGTCACTCAGCGGTCGAAAGACGTCCGCCACGAGTGACACGCCATCTCGCATCTTTACGCTAACGCCATGCTGAATCGCGACGCGATAAAGGGTCTGCGCGTACGTGTGGTTCTCAGCAAGAACGAGCAGGACAATGAATAGCGAAAAACCGATCGTGCGCTTTCGTCTGAGTGTCATCATTAGCCTCTTATGCGACCTAAGCCTTTGCCCTGGTGTTGCGCAAAATAGACGAGCTGGCTCGTGAATTGAAATGCCCAATTGAACGCACGCGCCGGACGGTTCATATCAAGCTGAACAGCCAACTCAAGAAAGTGCTTCAATCGTTTCTGATAGATCTCTTTTCGCCTGGCGTCCTTTGTAAAGAAAAGACCGAGGGCGAAGGTGTAGGCCATTTCCGTGTTGTGCATTTCCATGTCTGGGCCAATCTCACCCGGCGATGATTTTGGATCACCGGCGGCGAAACAATTGATCACGTAATATGCCTTCGATCCGTCGGGAACGATGCCTTGTCGATCGAGAAAATCGCACCATTTCACGACCATTTCCGCGATCCGGCTGTCGTCCGTTAGTGTCCAGTAGTGAAAGAGGGGATCGAGCAGCAACGCCATCATCCAGGCCGAAGTCGCTCCGGGAAACGTTGCTTCATTCGGGTCGTACAGCTCCCAGTTTTGCCGCAGCGATCCGTCCGGCGGGCGACCGTCAGGCGGTTGTTGCTGGTGTTTGTAATAAGCGTCAACACACTCCCGTGCCCTGGTCCAATACTTCTTCTCGCCGGTCATTTCCCAACCGTGCAGGATGCCGAGTAAGCCGTAACCCTGATGCCGCAATGTCCAAAAATTTCGGCCGCGCTCGGGATCGACGCCAAGTTGAACCGGTTTGAGTAAGTCGGGACGATAGACCGGATCTTGATGCTTGAGACAGTACTCAGCCATCAACTTGCCGCACGCGAGCGCACGCTCGTCGCCGGTTAACAAGTAGTGGATGTGCATCGCGCGCGGATAGACATATTTCAAATCCGGTCCTTTGAGTGTGAAGATGCCGGCATCCGGACCATCCAGCTTTGTGTGTTCGCGGACGAAGTTCGCGGCGTGATAAGCCGCGTCGAGATACTTGCTGTCGCCGCTGCGAACGTACATTTTGTAGTAACACGTTGTGCGATCGAATAACCATTCGTGATAG
Organism: Pyrinomonadaceae bacterium; assembly: GCA_035257785.1. Lineage (GTDB taxonomy): Bacteria > Acidobacteriota > Blastocatellia > Pyrinomonadales > Pyrinomonadaceae > PSRF01. The sequence goes on along the minus strand of DATEWS010000190.1, from coordinate 6,165 downwards.
ACCTGGCTATCGAGATAACGGAGCGAACCCGGAAAGTTCTTTTCGACAAAACGATCGTAGCTGGAGTAAGCACCCGATTCAGTCGCAGGCACCTGTGGTCCAACGATTCCGGACGCGCACAACCAATCGGCAGGCAGGACAGCGACGATACGTGGACCCTTCAACCCCTGTTCATCGATGAGTGTTTGCGAAATTGGAACAAAGTCGGTTCGCGCCGCGCGTTGTCGCGCGTCAAAACTGACACGGATGCGTTGCGTTTTCTGTTTGGAAAAATCGGATTTGAACTGGATTAATAACGATCGGATCGAACCTTCTCGGGCGCCGGTGCGCCATGGTTCGAGCGAACGAACAGCGGCGGATAGTTCAACTCCACGTTCATCGATAACCCTGACCTTCTGCGGGTCGCGTAAAAAACCAAACGGCAACGGAAGTCCGAAACTTACAATTTCACTTCCGAGATTCTCTGCGCGGCGTTCGAGCGTAATCGTTAGCCCGCGATCGCTGGCCCAGGTAGTGTGACGCAAAAGCGGAACAGCGATTAGCGACATCACGCTGCTCTGCAAAAAGCGTCGTCGTGAGTTTTCCTGCATAACGGTTTTCTTTATCCACAGATTACACCGATGTCATAAAACAATCTGCGTAATCTGTGGATAAACTATTAAAGGCCCAATAGGCGAGCTGCGTTTTCGAAATAGACCTTCTTCAGAATTTGCTCGGGCAAGCCGATGCCGTAGATCTTCCAGCGACCCTGCGGCGGAATCGGCGCGGGCGCGTAATCGAAATACTCATCTTCCGTTTCCAGGAACCGGTAATAGATTTCGTACAACTCGTTGCCGAAAATCTGCTGCGGCGTGTCGTCGCCATGCGGGGTCGCGTCTGTCGCAAACAGAATTCGGTCCTGATACTTGTCGAAGAACTTGCGCGTCATTCGCGGCTGGCGGCCGAGTTCACCGATGCGCGCCGCGATGTCGACGTACATGTTTGGATAACGATCCAGACATTCGGAGACGTAGGGCAGATTCTCTGAATCCGCTGTGTGAAGGCACACGAACTTCGTGCGCGGGTGACGTTGCATCACGCGATTGCGCGCTTCCTGAAGTTCAGCATTACTCGGATAGTCTCGGCCGTGAAACGACCAATCGGGATGGGCGCTGAGCTCTTCGTAACGTTCGTTGAAGCGATCGGTGGGCAGGAAAAATGCTTCCGGATCTGACACGTGAATGGCCACAGGCATGTCGAGCGCTCCGGCTGCGTCCCACATCTCGGCGAACCTTTTGTCGTCAATTTTGACTAGAGGACCGGTAGTTACGTTTTCGCGCAGATAGAGTCCAAGAGTCTTCAGGATCTTCAGACCGCGCGCACCGGCCTTTTTCGCAGCTTCGATTTGCTCGCCCTGAAATTTCGCATAGTTCGGCATCTTGATCTTCGCGTACCAGGGTTCGGTGAAAACTATAAAGCGATCCGGATGAGGTTGTTGCCAGTGACGTATCGTTTCTTCGAGCAACGGACCATAGCCGCCGGTCAGGTTAACCATGATGCGAATGTTCTTCGCATCCATGACTTTCAGGACTTCTTCGACGCTGGCCGTATTACGCACGACATCAGACTTTCCTTTTCGATCAACCCACGAAAGATGAGTGTGGAAGTCGATAACGGGAAACCGCGAACGAGGCACGTGCGTCTCCGGGACGTGAAGCATACTCTTCGGTTCGTAGTCTTTCAGCGCCAAAGGCTGAGACGTATTTGTTTTGTTCTGCCGCATTTGGCCATCAACGAGCTGTGGGAAACTAGCTGCACCAAACGCAGCGGTCGTGACTGTCTTAAGCCACTCTCTTCTTGGTAGAGACATGCATCTTCTCCTGGTCAGACGGCAGCTAAGGCCGAAATAAGAAGTTTGCAAACTCGGCCACTTACGTTATTGTTTGTAAGCAACTCGAACAAACCCTAACATTCGCGACCTAAGGCTGGCAATGAATCTTTCTGAAATTAAAACTGCTCTCGCGAGTTTGGTCACCGCCGGCGATATCGAGCTCGAGCGAACAGCCGCGCGACTAACTACCCTTTGCAATCTGTTTTTTGACCGCTATGGTGACGGACCAGTTTCACTCTTGCGTGCTCCTGCGCGCATGGGTGTGCTCGGCGAACACATTGACTATGTATCGTACCTGCCGACCGCCTCACTGACGTTTGCCAGCCGTGAGCGGGACGCCTGGATGCTGTACAGGAAGTCAGATGAACCTGTAATCCGCTGCGTCTCGTCTTCTGCGAAATTCGAACCTTCATCGTTTTCAATTGTGGGTGTTCCCGAGTTAAGCGGTGATATCCAAGCCAAATGGCTCGATTTCTTATTTGCTCACGGTACACCAGAACCTCACTGGCAAAACTACATCAACGCCGGCGTGACTTTCGCTCGCGGAAAGTTTGGTGAACAAATACAAAACGGTTTCGACTTTGCGCTGGATTCAAACATACCACCGGGCGGAGGCGCATCCTCTTCGTCGGCTCTGGTTGTGCTAGGTGGCGCTGCGATCAGAAACGTCAATGAAATCTCGTGGATGCCTGAAGAGTTGGCGAGAGACTCTGCACTCGCCGAATGGTTCATCGGCACGCGGGGAGGTTCGATGGACCACCTCACAATCTGTCTGGGTGCAGCAGCTAACGCTGTTTTGATTGACTACGCGACGGACCAGACGAGGTTGGCAGCACTTCCGGATCAGCCCTTCGAGTGGATAACGTTCTTTACAAAACCTGCCGATAAAGGGCGCGAAATCATGATTGAATACAACGAGCGCGCCGCAGTCTCACGATTACTTATTCCCGCGATTATTGACCATTGGAAGGTAAGCGCACCGGCTCGTCATAAGACGTGGTGTGAGACCAAACAACAGCTGGCTCGCGGGTCAGTGGAAGCGTTTCAGACCGCGCACGATCTTTTCACATCGTTACCGGAAACGATCTCAATAGAGACTGTCCGCTCCGATTATCCCGACACATTATTGGAATTGGAGAGATCCTTCCCTGCCCTCGTCAACGACACACCGCGTTGGCCTCTAAAAATTCGAACTCGCGGTCTGCATCATTTGGGCGAAGCGAAACGCGTGACACTCGCCACGAAGACGTTGGACTCGATTCAAAACGAAAAGCACTCTGAGTACACACTGTCCGGGATGAAAGAGCTGGGAAGACTACTGAATGAATCACACGCCAGTCTGCGCGATCTCTACAACGTCAGCGTGCCGGAAGTCGATGAGTTGATCCGGATTGTCAGAGAAGATCCGCATGTGCTCGGTGCTCGTGTAATGGGTGGTGGTTTCGGCGGGAATGTGCTGGCATTAACTACCCGAAAGCACTCACAAAACCTCATCAATCAAGTGCAGGAACAATACTACTCGGCAAGACGACGCAACGGTGTGAACGAGGGCTCAGTGATAGTGTCAACGCCAGGTCCTGGTCTAAGCGAGATCGATGTGGATGAGTTCTGGTGTGATTCGATCATGAAGATCAACTCGCCGGGTACCGGCGTTCCCTCGCATGCTAACAAGCTGCGCGCGTTGATCGATTCCTCTTCGGTCTCGCTTGACGCTCAGGAAATCTGGCCCGTGATCGTCGCTGCGGGACAAGGCACGCGCGCCGCAGAGACAGGGCTCTCGAGGCCTAAGCCGCTAGCGATCGTCGCTGGCGAACCTGCGATCACGCGTGTTCTCCGCAGCATTCGCGAAGGATTAGGTGAAACTCGTCCCCCTGTGATCATCGTCTCGCCGAGTAATGAAGCCGCTATTCGCGATGCACTTCACGGACAGAACGTGCGGTTCGCCACTCAACCTCACGCACTCGGAACGGGAGACGCCGTTTTGAGCGCAGAAAAATTAATGCATGACTTTGCCGGACTCGCGTTAGTTGTGTGGAGCACGCAACCAGTGATTCGTCCGCAAACGTTTGCACGTGCGGTGAAGCTGGCGCGCCTGTTTAACTCTTACGAGATGGTCCTGCCGACAGCTTCCATAAAAAATCCGTACGCACCGATCGCGCGCAACGAATACGGCGAGATCGCGTCGGCCAGTGAGACTCATCTGGAAGACGCGGAAGCCCATGACTTCGGCGAAACAAACATCGGCTTGTTCATCCTGAAGAACCAGACGATGTTTCAAGTGCTGGGAGAACTGCGCGATCGTTGTTGGGACGAGTCCACCGGTCGTTACAACCGCGCTCGCGGAGAGTTGGGATTTCCAAACGAACTCATCAGCGCTCTCGCGTCGCGGAAGTTTGGTGTCTTCGCGAGTCCCTTTGCGGATCCGCGAGAAGAACAGGGCATCAAGCGACTGGAAGATGTGTCGCGTTGTGAGAAGTTCCTGTCGGAACTGCAAGCCGAAGAGATCGCAGAGCGCCAACGGCGCGAAATATAAAAGCCAGGGGCAAGCGCGAAGCGCGTCGCCCCTGGTAATCGACAATCAAACCTTGGATTTGCCCTGAAAAGGGCGTGTATGGCAACGACGGTAAATAGCGCACGCACAACCGCCCGACCGATCTCAAACCTGCGCTGGTGGATCGGTGGGTTGCTGTTTGCCTCGACCGTCATCAACTACCTCGATCGCCAAACGCTCTCCGTCCTGGCTCCATACCTCAAACAGCAATACCAGTGGAACAATCAAAACTTTGCCGAGATCGTGATCGCGTTTCGCGTTGCTTATTCCGTTGGGCAAACTCTCGCCGGTCGTTTGATCGATCGCATCGGCACGCGAAAGGGACTCACGATCACGGTCATCTGGTACTCGATCGCAGCAATGCTGACGTCACTCGCGGGTGGCTTGCGCAGTTTTGCGTTCTTTCGTTTCCTGCTCGGCGCTGGTGAATCCGCAAACTGGCCGGCAGCGACCAAAGCCGTTGCGGAATGGTTTCCCAAAAAGGAACGTGGTTGGGCCGTGGCGCTGTTTGATAGTGGCTCATCGATCGGTGGCGCTGTAGCGCCCATACTCGTGATTGGCCTGTACAAATACTTCGGCGGTTGGCGGCCGGCGTTTATTATCATCGGCACACTCGGATTCTTGTGGCTGGTTGCGTGGCGAATGCTCTATCACCCGCCGGAATCGCATCCGCGGATCAGCGACGCCGAACGCGAATTGATCCTGCGCGACCGGATCGAGCTGGCACAGGAGGAGGACCAACCTAAACACAAACCTCGCTGGCGAGATCTAATCAAACTACCGCAAACGTGGGCCATAATCGCCGCTCGGACTATGACCGATCCGGTCTGGTTTTTTATCACTGATTGGTTTGCCATTTACTTGTTGACGAAGGGAATCAATCCCGAGCAGGGATTACTTGCGTTCTGGATTCCGTTTGTGGCCGCCGATCTCGGTAACTTCTTTGGTGGCGGGCTCTCGAGCTGGTTGATCCGGCGCGGGTGGCCCGTGATCAAAGCACGCAAGGCCGTCGTCGTATTTGGCGGCCTCGGCATGACTCTTCTTATTCCGACGATTTTTACTTCAAGCCTGCTTGCGCTGGCGGGTCTTTTTGCAGTTTCAACGTTTGCATACGCCGCTTTCTCAACGATGGCACTCGTGCTCCCGTCTGATCTCTATCGCAGCGATTCCGTCGCGACTGTCAGTGGAATGAGTGGCACCGGCGCGGGCCTGGGCACGATCGTTTCAACGTTTCTTATCGGCTACGTTTCAGACCATTATTCGTTTGAACCGATTTTGATTACGGCGAGCTTCATTCCGTTCCTCGGAATGATATTGGTGCTGATATTGATTCGACGAAAGGGTTCCGGTCATGCGCAGGCGTAGTTTTATCAAAGCCGGAGCGACTCTCGGGCTTGCGGGTGCTTTGCCACAACTCAAGGCGCAGGAAGTCTCCGCGCACAACTGGGACAACTACGATTTTGGACCAGGGCCGCAGGTAACCGATCGCCTGAATCAAGGGCCGTTCGGGATCGAGCAGGACGCCGGCTGGTATACCGTTCTCGTAACCTCTCAATCAACGAAGCCGGTAAAAAATCCGGGTCTCGGTCTGGTGGGTTACACGTGGGAAGAAGGCGGTCCGTCACTCGCCGCACGTGCCGGCACTGAAACACTCGAGCAGCATGTTGAGAAGTTGGCGTCGCTCCCGTTCGTCGATCTGCTTTACATTCGCTGTGATTGGCGCGACGTACAGACAGCGCCCGGT
>DATEWS010000189.1:0-8410 GCA_035257785.1 Pyrinomonadaceae bacterium | reverse complement strand
GCTTGTTGATTCAAACTCTCTTTCAACTCTTCCGGCAATACTCGGTGCTCGAGCCTGAAAAGGTTTTGACGATGCGCACGATCCTGCCACGCGAGAAGTATCGCGAGCCGCAACAACGCGACAACTTCTACCAGCAGGTGCTGCAACGTGTCGAACATCTGCCCGGCGTCGTCTCAGCGGGATACACGACTTCGATTCCGCTTGCGTGGAAAGGTGGCACGAGCGGTTTCTATCCGGAAGGAGTCACTTCGCCGATTCCCGGTCTGGCCTACGACTCGAACCATCGTCAGGTCAGTACGAACTATCTGCAGACGATGAATGTGCCGCTGCGCCAGGGACGTTACTTCCAAACGAGTGACAACGCGCAATCGATACCGGTAGCGATCATCAATGAAACAATGGTGCGCCAGTATTGGCCCGGCGAGAACGCGTTGGGCCGTCGGTTTAAATTGGGTGATCCGGAAGAAGATGTGCCATGGGTGCAGATCGTCGGCATCGTCGCAGACATCCGCCAGATGGGACTCGATGAGCCGGTGAAGGCGGAGATGTATTTTCCATATCAACAGGGCCAGCAGATCTGGTACGTGCCGCGTGACCTTGTGATTCGCACGAGTGGTGATACGACGAATCTCGTGGGATCGATCCGGCAGGTGATTCGTGAAGTGGATCCCGATCAGCCGGTTTCGAATGTTGCGACGATGGCTGACGTACTGGGTACGGAAGCTGCGCAGCGTCGGATGGGAATGATCATGCTCGTCGGCTTTGCGACGCTCGCACTGCTACTTGCGTCGCTCGGTATTTACGGAGTGCTCGCTTACTTTGTGACACAACACACCAGCGAGATCGGTGTGCGACAGGCACTCGGTGCTACGCCACGCAACATTCTGTTTCTCGTTTTGAAGAAGGGAATGGGACTGACACTCGCGGGCATTGGCATTGGTCTGCTTGGCGCGTTTGTGTTGACGCGATTGATGAGTTCGCTGCTGTTTGGTGTGAACGCATCGGATCCGTTGACGTTTGTGACGGTGCCGCTCGTGCTCTCACTGGTGGCATTGCTCGCGTGTTTGATTCCGGCGCGCCGCGCGACGAGGATCGATCCACTCGTGGCGTTGCGTTATGAATGATCGCGCCTAACCGCGTCGCGGAATATATCAGTGCGTAGAGCGCCAACGGCGCGGAATATGATAGCCAGGGGCAAGTGCGAAGCGAAGCGAGCACGTCGCCCCTGGATCCATGCCCAAAGTCGCGGCCCAGACCTGAAAGGGCGTAATACTATTTCGGCCTTCGCCAATCGAGCCAATTGGAATCAACGCCAAATTGAACCAATAAGGCCTATACACACATGAGCACCTTAATCAATGATCTGCATTTCGGCGTGCGGATGTTATTGAAGCATCCGGGGGTGAGTGCGATCGCGGTGATCACGCTCGCGCTGGGAATCGGCGCGAATACAGCGATCTTCAGTGTCGTTAATGCGGTCTTGCTCAATCCATTGCCGTACAAGGAACCGGATCGACTCGTCTCGCTGTGGGAGAACGTTCCGGGTCATGGTCGCTGGCGCGCCGCTCCTGCAAACTTCTTCGACTGGAAGAAGCAGAACACAGTCTTCGAAGACGTCGCCGCGTTTGGACAATCTTCAATGACTCTCACCGGGGTTGGCGAACCCGAGCAACTGATTGGAACGCGCGTGAGTGCTGGTTATTTTGCGGTCGTTGGTGTCGAGCCACTCGTCGGTCGTCCCTTCGCCGCCGAAGAGCATGAAGTCGGTAAAGGACAAGTCGTCATCCTGGGCCATGCGTTCTGGCAACGCCGCTTTGGTGGCGACAGAAGTATCGTCAATCGAAACATCACGCTTGATGGATCGCCTTACACAGTTGTCGGCGTGATGCCGCCCGGCATTTACCCCGTTTCGCCGGCAACTGCCGGGCGCCTCATCTTCGACGAGCAACAACAGAACTTCTGGCTCCCAATGTCGTTCACCGCGAACTGGGCCGCGGCACGATCTTCACACGTGCTCGGCGTCGTGGCGCGCCTCAAACCCGGCGTCACATTGCAGCAAGCCACCGCTGAAATGAACACGCTCGGCGCTCGACTCGAACAGGAACACGTTGAGAATCGAGGCGAGGGAATTATCGTCAACCAGTTTATGAACGAGGTGGTCGGCAATGTCAGGCCAGCCTTGTTGACACTGCTGGGCGCCGTTGCACTCGTGTTGTTGATCGCGTGTGCGAACGTCGCCGGACTATTGTTGGCCCAACATGCAGGACGCAGCAAAGAGATCGCGATTCGTGCGGCGCTCGGGGCCGGTCGCGTGCGTTTGGTGCGACAGTTTTTTATCGAAGGACTGTTGCTGTCGTTGCTGGGAACAGTTGCGGGTCTCGCCATCGCCGCGACGGGAACGAAGGTGTTGTTGCAGTTTGTTCCGGCCGGTGTTCCGCGTCTCGCACAGGTGAGTCTTAACTGGCAGGTGCTCGGCTTCACGATGCTGATCTCGCTCGGCACCTGTTTGATTTTTGGTTTAGCGCCGGCGTGGCAGGCTTCGAAACCTGACCTGCACAATGCGCTCGAACAAAGTGGGCGCACATCAGGTCCCGGTGCAAGCAGGTTGCGATTCCGGCAGGCCCTCGTCGTGTTTCAGGTCAGTGTAGCGGTGATACTCGTGATCGGCGCGGGTCTTTTAATCAAAAGTTTTTGGCGATTACAGCAAGTTGATCCCGGATTTCAAGCTGAAGGCGTGTTGTCGGCTGAACTTACTCTGCCCGCCTCGAAGTATTCCAGAGATCAAATCAACAACTTCCACAAACAACTGCTCGAGCGCATCTCAGCAGTTCCCGGTGTGAAGACTGCGACGCTCGCTTACGACCATCCGTTGACGTCCAACTGGCTGGACGCGTTTGAGATCGAAGGTCGCGTTTTGCCCCCGGACAGTCGTTCGCTCTCCGCCAATTTCATTCCGGTTGGACCAGACTACTTCGACACGGTCGGCGTGCGTCTGGTGACGGGCCGGAAGTTCACGCCGCAGGACGATCAGGATCATCCCGGTGTTGCGATCGTCAATGAATCGTTTGTTAAGCATTACTTTCCGAACGAGAACGCTCTCGGTCAAAGAATGAAACCTGGACCACCGGGCAGGATCTGGCAAGGTAAGAAGCTCGTTTCGTTTGAGATTGTCGGCATCGTTCACGATGTGAAGCTCGCGGGACTCGAAGCGCCGTCCGAACCGGCCTATTACCTGCCGTCCTCACAAGCGCCACTCGAAGACATGATGATCCTCGTGCGCACGACGACCGATCCGCTCTCAATCGTCGGCGCCGTCCGCCAGGCAGTCTGGTCCATCGATCCGAATCAACCGCTCTCAAACATCAGCACGCTTGAAAAAGTAGTTGACGACAGCATCGCGCAACGACGTCTGAACATGTTGTTGATGGGATTATTTGGCGGACTCGCGATGTTGCTTTCGGCGGTCGGCATTTATGGACTGTTGTCGCACGCGGTGACGCAGCGCACGCAGGAGATGGGAATACGGATGGCCCTCGGCGCGCGCGTCGGCGACGTCTTAAAGCTCGTGCTGCGGCAAGGCATGACGCTCGCGCTCGCAGGCGAGGCGATTGGATTGGTTGGAGCGTTTGTGTTGACACGTTTGATTCGTGGGTTGTTGTTTGGCGTCACGCCGAATGACGCGCTAACGTTTGTCGTCGTCGGTGGTGTGTTGGCCGTAGTTGCATTGTTGGCTTGTTATCTTCCGGCGCGGCGCGCGACGAAAGTCGATCCGTTAGTAGCCTTGAGATATGAGTAAGGTCATCCACAGATTACACAGATTGTTATAAAAAATCTGTGTAATCTGTGGATACGATCAAATATGAGGGCACTGCTGAATGATCTGCGCTACGGCGCGAAGATGCTCCTGAAGAGCAAGGGCGTCACTGTTGTCGCAATGGTGTCGCTGGCGATTGGGATTGGGGCGAACTCCGCGATCTTCAGTCTCGTGAATTCGATCCTCTTCCGCCCGCGAGCTGTCGCACACCCCGAACAACTCGTCGAACTGTTCGTCGGCGAGTCGACCCAGCCTTATCAAACGACTTCCTATCCCAGCTATGTCGAGATGCGCGACCATAGCGAAGTGTTCACCGGCCTCGCTGCTTATAGCATCCAGCAATTCAAGCTCGGTGGTCCAAATGGTGTCGAAGAGATCATCGGCGAAGCAGTCTCCGGAAACTACTTCGACGTGCTCGGCGTTGTCCCTCACAAGGGTCGCGGTTTTTCAGCAGATGAAGATCTCGTTCCTCGCAAAAATCCGGTCGCAGTAGTCGGTTACGATCTGTGGCAAAGACGATTCAACTCCGACCCGGACCTCGTCGGCAAAACGATCACTCTCAACGCGCAGCCACTGACCGTCATCGGGATCGCGCCGCCGCAGTACACTGGCATGATCCGTGGCCTCGGCATCGACGTCTGGATCCCAACGATGATGATGCCGGCGATGACTTCCACCACCGGCGACGCGATGGTCACGAGCCGTGGTAACCGCTGGCTCCTTCTCATCGGCCGGCTTAAACCCGAGACCAATCTCGCGCAGGCACGCGCGCGTTTCGATCTGTTCACACGCGACATGCAAGCCGCACATCCGGAAGAGTGGCTAAGGAAACGTGACGACGGTGCCACGCGCCAGCTATCGATCACGGTTTTGCCCGAGAGTGAAACTCGCATCCACCCGGGCGCGCAATCAGCCGTGTACGGCGTCGCTGCCTTGCTCTTCGTCATTGTAAATCTGGTGCTGCTAATCGCTTGTGTGAACCTTGCGAGCATGTTGCTTGCGCGCGCGGTCACGCGCCGCAAGGAAATGGCTGTGCGACTCGCGATTGGCGCCAGTCGCTTTCGTCTTATTCGACAACTACTGACGGAAAGTGTGTTGCTGTCGTTACTCGCAGGCGCAGGTGGAATCTTGCTCGCAGTGTGGCTGCTCAACCTGCTGGTCGCATTCATACCGGAACTGCCGGGCGGCGTTCGCTTTAGTTTGGATCTTCATCTGGATTGGCGCGTCGTGCTCTACACGATCGCTTTCGCAACCATCACTGGAATTCTTTTTGGTCTCGCTCCGGCTTTGCACGCTTCCAAAGCCGACGTCTCGACAGTGTTGAAAGATGACGCAGGTTTGTTCACCGGATTCTATCGCAAGTCGCGTCTGCGAATGGGACTCGTGTTGGTCCAGGTCTCGTTTTCACTGCTGTTGTTAGTTGGCGCGGGCCTCGTATTACGGAGTCTTGAGAAGATTAGACCAACGCGTCTGGGCTTCAGCACCGAAAACATCCTTGTCGCGCCGGTAGCATTGGAGGAAGGGAAATACGATCGGCTCAAGGGGCAGGAGTTTTACCGGCAACTGTCTGAACGAGTCGCAGCTTTGCCGGGAGTGCAATCAACAACCTGGACCAGTGAAATACAGGACGGGTTCATGAGTCGAGCGCGCAGCAGCGCAGAGATCGAAGGCTATCAGCCACAGCCAGGCGAGGATTTTCAGATCGACGCGTTCCTCGCCGGGCCCAATTACTTCACGAACATGAAAATCCCGATCGTGCAGGGCCGGGATTTTGACGAGCGCGATCGAGACGGCGCGCCTTGCGTCGCGCTGATCAATGAAGCGTTTGTGCGGCGATATTTCAACGGGGGCGCGGCGCTCGGAAAACATCTCACCAGAACTGAACCGACACGTGAGGCGACGAAGGTGTCGTGTGAGATTGTTGGAGTCTATCGTGACAATGCGTGGCAATCGCTGCAAAAAGACCTGCGTCCGTTCTTCGTCTTCGCGTTGCAACAGACTGCAAGGCAGCGCGCGACGCTGATTGTTAACACCGAGGGCGAGCCGAAAGCAATGATAGCAGCGGTGCGCAACACGATCCGTGAGCTCGATTCAAATATACCGGTGGCGGACGTGCAGACGTTGAATGAGTACTTCAGTTTCGGGCTCTATCCGTTTCGAATACTCGGCGTAGTGATGGGCGCTTGCGGTGTGATGGCACTGCTGCTTGCAACTCTCGGAATTTACGGAGTGGTGGCTTACTCGGTCGCGCAGCGCACACGTGAAGTTGGTATTCGCATGGCGCTCGGCGCGTTACAAAAAGACATTCTCAAACTGGTGATCGGGCAGGGAATGATGCTGGTGATCGTTGGACTGGCGTTCGGGTTGTTGCTCTCGGTTGCGCTGACGCGATTGTTAACGAGTTCGTTGGTTGAGCTGGAGCTTCCTTTCCCCGTTAGTGCAACTGATCCGTTGACCTTTACGAGCGTAACGGTGTTGTTAGCGCTGGTGGCGCTGATCGCGTGCTACATTCCCGCGCGCCGCGCCGCGAAGATCGATCCGATGGAAGCGTTGAGATACGAATAGGTCCAATAAGTCCTATAGGACCTATAAAGGAGACTTAAATGTTATCGACAATTTTTCAGGACATTCGTTACGGCGCCAGAATGCTTTTGAAAACCCCTGGTGTCTCGATCATCGTGATCATCGCACTCGCGCTCGGCATTGGCGCGAACACCGCGATCTTCAGCGTCGTTAACGCAGTCCTTCTGCGCCCGCTGCCTTACGATCACGCCGAAAGCCTCGTCTTTCTGAACGAGAAGAGCCCGGTGCTCGACGAGATGTCGATCTCGTATCCAAACTTCTCTGACTGGCGTGCGCAAAATCAGTCGTTCGAGAAGATGGGTGTCTACAATCGCGGTAGCTACAACCTCACTGGCGCCGGCGAGGCCGAACGAATCGTCACTGCTCAGATGTCGGCGGATCTCTTTTCCGTGTTGCGCGTCAACGCGTTGCACGGACGCGTGTTTACAAACGACGAAGACAAGCCCGGCGGCACGCCTGTTGTCGTTTTGAGTTATGCGTTGTGGCAGCGTCGTTTCGGTGGACAAACGAGCATTCTCAACCAGGCGATCACGCTCAACGGCAAGAGCTATACGGTTATCGGCATCATGCCGCAATCATATGCGTATCCGAGTCGGGCGGAGATGTACGTGCCGGTGGGCCAACTTTCAGATCAGCCGAGTTGGAAGCAACGTGGCAATCATCCCGGTCTCTACGGCGTTGCGCGTCTGAAGCCTGGCGTCACTTTCGCGCAGGCGGACGCTGATATGAACACGGTCGCCGCGAACCTCGAGAAACAGTATCCCGATACGAATCCCGGTAATCGCGTCAGACTGCGACCGCTCATGGAGATCTTCGTGGTTGACGTGCGGCGAGCGCTGTGGGTGATCTTCGGCGCCGTGGGTTTCGTGTTGCTGATCGCGTGCGCCAACATCGCAAATCTTTTACTCGCACGCGCTACGGCTCGAAGAAAAGAGATGGCGATTCGCACGGCAGTCGGCGCGAGTCGCTGGCGTATTGCGCGACAGTTGTTGACGGAGAGCGTGCTGCTGTCGCTGATCGGCGGCGCTATCGGGTTGTTGCTGGCACGGTGGGGTGTGGATCTGATTTTGTATGTGAGTCCGGATGCGATTCCACGCTCGCGTGAGATTGGTCTCGATTGGACCGTGCTCGCCTTCACGGTTGGCATCTCGTTTTTGACCGGGATTCTCTTCGGATTGATTCCTGCGATTCAGTCCGGTGAAGTCGACGTGCATGAAACGTTAAAAGAAACTGGGCGAGGCACGAGCGGGCGGCAGTGGTTGCGTAGTTCACTCGTTGTGCTCGAAGTTGCGACGACGCTCATGCTGTTGATTGGCGCGGGCTTGCTGATACGTAGTTTTTACCTGTTACAGAAAGTCAATCCGGGTTTCTCACACGAACACCTGACGAGTTTCAGTGTCTCTTTGCCGGAAAAGAAATATACAAGAGACGAAGCGCTGGCTTCTTTCTATAACACTCTGCTGGAGAATATTCGCGCGTTGCCGGGAGTTGAATCGGCAGCGGCTGCTTCGGGTCTGCCGCTGGGAAATAACGGCTGGCAGACTTCGTTTGTCGTCGATGGCCAGCCGCCGCCCGAGCGCGATCACACGCCGCTAATGGAGGCTTGTTTAGTGACGCCTGATTACTTCCGCGCGATGAACATCCCCGTCTTGCGCGGGCGTGTGTTTACTGATCGCGACGATCGCTCGCATCTCGCCGGAAAGGATCTCAGTAAGCTAAACGAAGAGCAGCGTGAGATGGCGGCTGTAACATCGATCGTTATCGACGAGGAGTTTGCGAAACGATATTGGCCCAACGAAGATCCGATCGGAAAACGAATCAAGATTGGTGGTGCGGATTCTGATAATCCGTTGCTGGAAGTGATTGGTGTGGTCGGTCGCGTGAAGATGGAGAGTCTCAATCAAAACAGCGATCGCGTGCAGGGTTACTTTGCGTTCAATCAAGTTCCGCAGGGAGGCATGACCGTCATCATCAAAGGCGCGTCTGATCCGAATCAGCTAATCTCTTCGATAC
>DATEWS010000188.1:0-8043 GCA_035257785.1 Pyrinomonadaceae bacterium | reverse complement strand
CCAAAGGCGCTGGACTACTGGTCACTGACATACCAGGATGTTTCTGTTTCATCCAATCAAATCTACCAGGGCAATACTGAAGTCGTTTGACGACCGGCTTTTTCGTCTGCAATTCCAGTTGGAACAGAACGAGCGCCGCTTACACAACGTTCAGGAAGCGCTGGGCCGGATCGAGAGCCGCCAGTTACGAAACATCCAAAGCGACAATTTGAACGACTACGAGTTTCGCGTTTTTTCGCAATGGGGTGAGGACGGAATAATTCAACATTTGGTTCGCAGCATCGATATACCCAACAAGTATTTTGTCGAATTTGGCGTGCAGGACTATAGCGAGTCGAATACACGTTTTCTGCTTGTTAACAACAATTGGTCCGGGCTCGTGATGGATAGCAGCGCCGCGAATGTCGAGCGTATAAAGAAAGACATGATCTATTGGGCTTACGACGTTAAGCCCGTGCAAGCGTTCGTTACGCGTGACAACATTAACGAACTGCTGCGCGAGAACGGCGTGAGCGGTGAGATTGGTCTGTTATCAATCGATATTGACGGCAACGACTTTTGGATCTGGCAGGCGATTGAAGTCGTCAATCCAGTCATAGTTGTGATCGAGTACAACCACCGGTTTGGTCAACAAGCAGCGGTCACCATCCCGTACAAAGAAAGTTTTGACCGGACCCAAACGGGCCATGGTCCATTTTATTTCGGCGCGTCTTTGCAGGCGTTGTGTTGGCTCGCGAAACGCAAGGGATATGCGTTCGTAGGTTGTAGCAGTAACGGCGTGAACGCCTTTTTCGTGCGACGCGACAAGCGCCCGCAACACATCAGGCAATTGTCGCCTGAACAAGGTTACTTTGAAGGCAAGTTCAGCGAGACCATTGATGAGAATGGCATCTGCATCAAGGGCGACCGCGATGCAGAGAAGGACATTCTCATGAAACTCGACCTGGTTGATGTTCGCGCCCTCGAGTAGCTTTGAATCGCAGCGCCGAAGGCGCGACATATGATAGCCAGGGGCAAGCGCGAAGCGCGTCGCCCCTGGTTACGAGCAAAAAATTGGACGCCAAGGCCTGAAAGGCCGAAATAACTCGTTTCGCCTTTTCAGGGCTGGATGCACTTTTTAAATTTGTCTACCAGGGGCGACGCGCTTCGCGCTCCCATGTCGCGCCGTTGGCGCTGCTTTGCAGCTCCCGTTGGCGCTCTGTTTCGCAGTTCAAATGGTTAGTTCAAAGATAGAAGTTCTCTACGACATTTCCGCCCTGGGAGGATATGGCGTTCCGCGCTATCGCACTGGTATCTACAGGACGGTTGAAAACCTCGCTAGAGGTTTGGCCGCTTCACCCGATTTAAACTTAACCTTTTGCATTGGACCAGACATTGACGCTCGTTTCGACCACCTGAACGAAGACACGCAACTGAATCTCGTGCCGTTCGCAATCAGCACATCCTCACGAATTCGTCGCCGTCTCTACCAAAGCATCACGGACCTCACACGAAGTATCGACACAAGCCAATCTGCAAGCTTCTATCGAAAGGGCACGCGAAAGCTTCTCTATCACGCTTACCAAACTGCGGGGTCACACTCAACTCCAGTCGATGCCAAAACACTTGCTCGTGCAGATATCTTTCACTCGCCTTTTAACGAGATCCCGGCGCAGATGCGTACCGCATCGAACCTCAAACGTTTTCTAACGATTTATGACCTCATTGCCATACGCTGGCCGGAACTTTTTGAAGCTCCGGTAAGCGTTGGCATGACACGAGTTTTGGAGAGTTTGGGTCCGGAGGATTTCTCACTGTGTATTTCGGAGTCCACCAAAAACGATTTGTGCAACTACCGTCCAGAGCTTGAGCCGCAGCGAATATTCGTAACACCACTCGGAGCCTCGGATAATTTTCACCTCTGCACTGACACTAACGCACTCGATGCTGTTAAGAAGAAATATGGCATTCCACCTGAAACCGAATACCTGCTCAGTCTCTGCACGCTTGAACCGCGCAAAAATCTCGAGCAGGCAATTCGCTGTTTTGCGCGCGTGGTCCAGCAGGAACATATCAAGAACTTGCGATTAGTGCTGGTTGGACCAAAAGGTTGGGACTACGATCGCATCTTCGCTGCAACCTCAACAGTTTCCGAATATGTAATCTTCACGGATTTTGTTGCGGATGAAGATTTGTCGCCGCTCTATAGCGGCGCTTTAGCTTTCATTTACCTCTCGCTCTATGAAGGTTTCGGGTTGCCGCCGCTCGAAGCCATGCAGTGTGGTACTCCCGTCATCACTTCCAACACATCTTCGCTTCCCGAAGTCGTGGGCGATGCCGGCAAAATGTTTGATCCGATGGACACCGAAGGTATCTGCCAGGCAATGCTTGATGTTTATCACAATCCTGAACTGCGAAAAACGATGCGCGAACGTTCTTTGCAACGTGCGAAATTGTTTGGCTGGGACAGGTGTACGGAAGAGACAATCGCGGCGTATAAGACTGCCTTAGCAAGTTGATGAAGATAAGTATTTATAATGAACCGGCGGGCAGCGGGATCGGTGGGGCGGAATTCGTAGGCGCTTTGCTGTCTGAAGCTTTTGCAAAACACCACCAGGTCGATTTGTTTCATCGCAGTCGATCGCTCACGGCTGAGAAGCTGGCGGCCAATTCCAATACGAACTTACACAACGTTCAGCTTCGTTATGTCGACCTACCTCCAAATCATGCGCAGATTTCGAGTCGCAATCCAGTGAGCTATTACAAGCAGTCACAGAGGATGCTGGCGGAGCTCAGCGAATCGTACGACATCTTCGTTCCCATCATGCACGGCGTACCGCCTTTCTCTCACGCTAAAAAAAGTGCTCTCATTGTGCTGTTTCCCACTCCGACTGCTCCGTACATAAAACCTGCGGGAGGAGTCGATGTAAAGCTCGCTCTGAAGCATCCCGCTAAGTACGTGTTTCAAAGTTGGGTGTGGAAAAAGCGAATGGCGAGCTATCAAATCAAGACGGCAATTTCCGAGTTTTCCAGCGAATGGGCGCGTCGCCGCTGGGGCATTGACTGCGAGGTCATTTACCCGCCGGTCAATACCGCATTCGATGACGTTGCGAAAGAAAAAATTATTCTCAGCGTGGGACGATTTGCGATCGAAGGTGAAGGTCACACAAAAAAACAGGAGGAGATGCTTACTGCGTATCGTCAGATGAACGGCGAGCGTCCGCTTGGATGGAAATATTTCTGCGTCGGAGGCCTGGCGCCAACACCGGAACACCAGGCATTTTTTGATCGATTGTCAGTTCTTGGCAGCGACGCGCATCTTAAGGCCAACATTGATTGGAATGAACTGAAAAGCCTTTACGAGCGGGCAAGTATTTTCTGGCACGCTGCCGGATATGGCGAGGATCAAAACACGCGGCCGATATTTGTCGAACATTTCGGTATCTCCACAGTCGAAGCGATGGCCGCCGGGTGCGTGCCAGTGGTCATAAACAAAGGTGGTCAACGTGAGATCGTGGAACACGGAATAAGCGGCTTTCTTTGGGAGACTCTGGATGAACTCAGAGACTACACCGGTATTCTCATGAATGACGATGGCTTGCGTGCGAAGATGGCCCAGGCGGCTCGGAAACGCGCACAAATGTTTAGCAGAGAAAAGTTCGTTGCAAACTTTGTAGGACGATTGCTGGAGTAAGAACGGTGCCGCCTCTGGTTAGCGTGATCATGCCGACGTATAACGCCGAGAAGTACATCGGAGATTCGATTCAGTCGGTTCTTGATCAGAGCTACTCCAATTGGGAACTGCTTGTAGTCGATGATGGTTCGACAGACAAAACCGCAGATGTTGTAAGCCAATTTGCAGCGCGGGACAGTCGCGTTAAATACATCTTTCAGCAGAATGGGCGCCAGGCCAAAGCAAGGAATACCGGAATTACCCAGTCAAGTGGGACGTTATTAGCCTTTCTGGATTCTGATGATCTTTGGTTACCGGAAAAGCTTGAACGCCAATTGCAGGCGCTGGACGCGACGAATGTTGATGTTGTTTATAGTAACGGCCAGGTCATCTATGAACCCGGCGCGACACCCGGATCGACGGATTTTCCGGTCGTGGCGGGAACAGTTGAAGGTCATAGAATGTTTGACCTACTGCTGTTAATGAACTTCATCCCGACTCAATCCGTCGTGGTGCGGAGCGAAATCCTGAGGAATGCAGGTCCATTCGACGAGTCTTACTCTGTATGCGAAGATTATGAGCTTTGGCTTAAGCTGGCGGCGCACGGAGCCGTGTTCCACGGAATGACTGAGAAACTAATCAAATACCGGCGCCACCCAACGGCAACGACTCACAAACACAGCGTAATGTTTAAGTGGATGCTGAGACTTGTTAATCAACGCATTAATGCAAGCACACTCGATGAGAATAAAAAGAAGACAAGAATCCGGCAGCTCTATCGCGATCTGATCGCAGCACTGCTGGAAGAGAATGAACTCGCTGAAGCGCAGGAGTTCATGCGAGAGTTTTCCGCGTGGGACAAATCGGGCGTAATTACGTCACTGCAAAAGCTGCTGATGAAAGTTTCGCCACGCAGTTTTAATACGATCAGCCGCGAGTGTCTTTACCGAGCAGAATGGCATTTATCAAAACTAACACGGAGATCCACAGACAACTGAATCCATGGTCATAACAGAAACCAAACTGAAAGGTGCGTTTGTGATCGACCTTGCACCTTTTGAAGACGTTCGGGGGTTTTTCGCACGCTCATGGTCGGAGCGAGAGTTTGAAGCGTTTGGAATAAATGGTCGTTTTGTAGAGTCGAATGTTTCCTTCAATAAAAAGAAAGGGACATTGCGCGGCATGCACTTTCAGTCGGCGCCGTACGAACAGACGAAGCTTGTGCGTTGCACGCGCGGAAGCATGTACGACGTGATTATCGATCTGAGACGTGATTCGCCGACGTTCAAGCAGTGGGTTGCAGTGGAGCTCTCCGCCGAAAATCATCGCACGTTGTACGTGCCGGGGGAGTTTGCGCACGGGTTCCAGACGTTGGAAGACAACACGGAAATTTTTTACCAGGTGTCGTCGTACTACGCGGCCGACCATGCGAGTGGCGTGCGTTGGAACGACCCGGCGTTTAATATCACGTGGCCCAGCGACGATCTTGTGATGATCCCGCGCGACCGCGACTACGCAGATTTTGCAGGGTAAGATAGGTTGATGCTTAAGCGCCAAATGCGCGACATATAATAGCCAGGGGCAAGTAATAGCCAGGGGCGACGCGCTGCGCGCTTGCCCCTGGGCTATCATATTCCGCGCCTTTGGCGCTGTTTGGACCGATTTAGACCTAACGCCTTTGGCGCTTGCGACTCTTATGACGAAACGAGCACTAATCACCGGCATCACCGGACAGGACGGCAGCTATCTCGCCGAACTTTTGTTATCTCTCGGCTACGAGGTTCACGGGCTCGTGCGACGCGTCGCTCTCGAAGATCCGCAACGACGCTTCACACGTATCGCTCACCTGCTTGACGACGTGACCCTGCACCCAGCGAGCCTCGAAAGTTATCCATCGATCTTCCACGTCGTGAGCAAACACGAGTTCAGCGAGTGTTACCACCTGGCCGCACAAAGCTTCGTCGCCGAGAGTTTTCGCGATGGCTTTTCGACGATGAACACGAACATCAACGGCACCCATTACATGCTCGCCGCGTTACGTGAGTTGCAGCCAAACTGCCGCTTCTATTTCGCCGGTTCGAGCGAGATGTTTGGCAAAGTTCGCGAGACTCCGCAAAACGAGTCGACGCCATTTCACCCGCGCTCACCTTACGGGATTAGTAAAGTCGCCGGCTTCGAACTCACCAGAAATTACCGCGAAGCTTACGACATGTTTTGCGTGAGCGGCATACTCTTCAACCACGAAGGACCGCGACGCGGTTATGAATTTGTAACACGAAAGATCACGTCGACTGTTGCGCAAATTAAGCTCGGCTTGAGCAACGAACTGCGACTCGGAAACCTGGATGCCAAACGCGATTGGGGGCACGCAAAAGACTACGTTCGCGCCATGCACCTGATGCTTCAACGCGACGCGCCTGACGATTACGTAGTCGCAACCGGAGAAACGCACACCGTGAAAGAATTCTGCGAACTCGCGTTCGGCGAGGTTGGGCTCGACTACCGCGAGTACGTGCGTACAGACGAACGATTCCTGCGACCTGCCGAAGTGGATCTGCTGGTCGGCGATGCGACGAAAGCACGCACAGAGCTCGACTGGAAATCTAATTACACGTTTCCGCAGCTAGTCAGCGAGATGGTCCAGTCAGATATGGCAGCGCAGCAAAATCAGAGCGCCAAAGCCGCGCAATATGAAAGCTAATTTTTCACGCAGCGGCACAACGGCGCAACGTGGTTTGTAGGTCTCGTTGCGCCGCTGCGCCGCCGCGTGAGAATACTTCGTCATCTAAAATTTTCGGCAATGCAGCAATCTCCATTAGTAACCGTCATCATTCCGACTTTTAATCGACTAAAGTGGATCTCCATATGCCTCGATTCAGTCAAGGCACAAACTTACCCGCACATCGAAACGCTCGTTATCGATGACGGTTCCACCGACGGCACTGTTGCCTGGCTCAAATCACAACCCGCTTATTCGTTTGCCCAGGTTCACGAACAACCGAAGAACGGCGGCGCGTCAGTCGCGCGCAACGATGGCATACGTTTAGCGAGAGGTGAGCTGATTGTCTTCATCGACAGCGATGACGCACTGTTGCCCGATCATGTTGAGACGGCTGTGAATGTGTTTCGCAATCATCCAAACACCGGTTTGTTTTGCTGCGACTCGACGATCATCGGTCCTGACGATGAAGTACTTTTCGAAGGACGCACCTGGCATCAGATCCAGAATCAGTTGAGACAACAGCCGATCCACGAAGGATTCCGGAGCTTGCTCGACATATTCCGGTTCTCACACATTTTCCCAGGCTTTACTTTGCCAAAAGCCGTTTTCGAGAAGGTCGGCGACTTTGACCAGTCCATTTTCCCGATGGACGATTACGACCTGATGCTGCGAGTCGCAGGCGGAGGTTATGAAGTTTATTACTCGGATAAACCCTTGGCGTTACGGCGCGAGCATACTGGCCAGTGTTCAGGGATCACGAATTCAGTTGATAATTGCCGAAAACAATTGCGCACTTTACACGCAGCACTCAAGCGCAACCCGGAATTGCGTAAAGCCTCATCGCAAGTAAAGCGAAGGCTCGCCTCTGCAAAGATGGAACTGGCAGTTAGTCGAATGATCGCGGGAGAAAGAGCAGCGGGTTTGACCAATATGCTCCAGGCCGTCGCTTCCGATCCAGGTCAACTCTTTCGCGTCGCGCATTTCGGACGACGTAGACTCCAGCGACTGGTTGCTTCCTAGTAATGCGTATCTGCTACCTCGCCGATGGACGCTACATTCACTCCCATCGTTGGCTACGATATTTCAGTAACCGCGGCCACAAGACATCCCTGCTTTCGTTTGCACCATTAACACAGTCTGACATCGATGCCGTGGAGAAAGCCGGCGGCAAATACCTCGGCGAGCTTACTCCTTTTCACTTAAAACGTTTTTGGCAGACGGCCGCACAGATCTCACGCCTGCGCCGACTTCTGCGAGCAGAAAAGATCGATGTGCTGCACTCTCACTTTGTCGGCGTGAATGCATGGTATGGAGCGTTGTCGCGCTTTCATCCAGCCGTGATAACGGTCATGGGTGGCGACATCCTTGGCGAAGACTGGAAACCCGGGCCCGACATTCGCGAACGCTGGTTAACTCCTTATGCCTTACGCAATGCGGACCTCATTACGTGCTGGTCCAACAACTTGATCAATGTCGTGCGGCGATACAGCGGACCAAATGTTCCGATCGAGGTGGTCCATGGCGGAATTGACCTGGAACGTTTCTCTTTCAACGGCTCCAGGCCTCAATACCTTTTGGAGCGGCTGGACTTGTCCCGTAACGCGCGTGTGATTCTCAGTCCGCGGCTCATGCGTCCGCTGTACAATCTGGACAAAATAGCGTCAGCGGC
>DATEWS010000187.1:0-6180 GCA_035257785.1 Pyrinomonadaceae bacterium | reverse complement strand
AAGCGTGCTGACGATCAGGTTGCAGCCGTTCGCGCGCTTGCTGAACAACATCCGGAAACATGGGTACTGGCAACTTCGGCCGCCGACATTCGTCATGCTGCGAGTGAAGGAAAGATCGCCGCGTTAATGGGTCTTGAAGGTGGTTACGCCATTGATGAACGACTCGAGAACGTCAAACGCTATTACGATCTCGGCGTGCGTTACATGTCGCCGGCGTGGAGCGTGAGTACGAGTTGGGCCGGATCTTCGGGCGATGACATCGGCGCGACACGCGGGCTAAATGAGTTTGGCAAAAACGTCGTGCGCGAGATGAATCGTTTGGGAATGATGGTCGACGTTTCACACGTTTCCGACAAGACGTTCTGGGACATCGTGAACACTTCAACTGCTCCGGTTATCGCGACGCATTCGGCTTGCCGGGCGATTGCGGACGTGCCGCGAAACCTGACTGATGACATGATTCGGGCGCTTGCAAAGACCGGTGGGGTAGTCAACGTGATCTTCTATCCCGAACATCTCGAGCCTGGTTGGAGTCAAAAGAAGAAACAGGTTGACGCGGAGATCGCGACGATGGTCCAGGAAGCTTCTGCGGCTGAGCCGGGTGATGCAGTTCACAAAAAGCTCGCGCGCGATCGTGTGCGGCAAAGGGAATATGCACGCCGTCTGCCGCCCGTTAAAGTGGCGCGCATCGTTGAACACATCGATCACATCGTGAAGCTCGTCGGTATGGACCATGTCGGCATTGGTTCTGATTTTGACGGCGTGCAGGTCACGACTGCCGATCTCGCGACCGTTGCCGATTTGCCAAACCTGACGAAAGAATTGCTGCGCCGAGGGTATTCGGAGAGCGACGTCGATAAGATACTCGGCGGCAATATGCTGAGAGTTATGGAAGCTGTAGAGAGGTGAAGCGTTTTCTCACGCGGCGGCGCAGCGGCGCAGACGATTTCCGCGTTGTTCGATGGTTTTCATTGCGCCGCTGCGCCGCTGCGTGAGAATGTTTTATGCCGAAGATTGGGTTTCATGCTCCTATTAAAGGAGGAGTTCACAATGCGCTGGTCGTTGCGAAAGATACCGGTTGCGACACGGTGCAACTCTTCTCTCGCAATCCCCGCGGGTGGATGGCGAAGCCGTTGACACGCGACGATGTGCTGCTGTTTCGCAAGACGCGCAAGCAAACAAAGATCTCGCCAGTCTTGATTCACTGCAACTACCTCGTCAACCTCGCCGCTTCCGACGATGTGATGCTGCAAAAATCACGCGCTTCGTTTCGTGAAGAAGTTGAACGAGCGTTACTGCTCGGTGTTGATTATCTCGTGGTCCATCCCGGGAGTGCACGCGGTGCTTGTGAAACTGACGGTATCGCATTGTGCGCGGCAAGCTTGCAGATCGCGTGCAAGGGCTTGAAGTTCGGAAAGTTGCAAATCCTTTTGGAAAACACCGCCGGCCAGGGCGACTGCATCGGTCATCGCTTCGAACACCTGGAAGCGATCATGCGCGTTTGCCCCAAGCTGCCACTTGCCGTTTGTCTGGATACTGCACACGCCTTCACCGCCGGTTATGACATACGTGAGGAAGACGGGCTCGAGGCGTTGCTTCAGCGGGTACAGAAGACAGTGAAGACTAAAAACATCCGCGCCATTCACTTCAACGATTCGCGCGCGGGCTACAACTCGCGCGTAGATCGTCACTGGCACATCGGCGAGGGTCACATCGGTGCCGACGCACTGCGTCGCGTCGCTCGTCATCCCAAACTGAAACACGCGGCCTTTATTTTAGAGACTCCGTATGATGATCCCCGCGCCGACCTCAAGAACCTCCAGATGCTCAGGTCATTTCTGGACGCGGATTGACGCCGATAAACACGGATTGTAAAATCCGTGGCTAATGTTCACGAAGGCTCCAACTACTAACCTCCTCCTAACGGTGCCGCTTCTGCACCGCGCCTGAGCGCGTGGTCCGGCGGAGCGGCGATTCCACACTCAAAAGAAGCAGCTTTTAATCCGGGGACGTGTATAAGTATGATTGGATAAACGTTATGGACGAAAAATATTTTCCTGAACAGATCGAGAATAAGTGGCAACAACACTGGGCTGAAACTGGCGTTTTTCAAGCCCAATCCGACGATTCGCGCGAGAAATTCTATTGCCTCGAAATGTTGCCGTACCCTTCCGGCTTTCTGCACATGGGTCACGTGCGCAACTACTCCATCGGCGACGCGCTCGCATGGTTCAAGCGCCTGCAAGGCTTCAACGTGTTGCATCCCATCGGTTGGGACAGCTTCGGCCAGCCTGCGGAACAGGCTGCGATCAAGCGTGGCGTGAACCCGCGCGACTGGACAGAAGAGAACATCGTGCACATGCGCGGACAGTTGCAGCGACTCGGCCTCAGTTACGACTGGTCGCGCGAGATCGCCGCGCATCGACCTGACTATTACAAGTGGGACCAGTGGTTCTTTCTGAAGATGCTGGACCGCGGCCTGGCTTATAAAAAGGTCTCGCAAGTCAACTGGTGTCCGAAAGAACAGACCGTGCTGTCGAATGAACAGTCGTCAGGCGGGATCTGCTGGCGCTGCGGAACGCAGGTCGAGAAGAGAGATCTGGAACAATGGTTCCTGCGCATCACTGACTACGCCGAACAGTTGCTCGCTGACATGAAAAAGATCGAGGCCAATTGGCCCGAGAAAGTTTTAAAGCGACAAAGTGATTGGGTCGGACGTAGTGAAGGTGCGTTTGTCGAGTTCCCTGTGAAAGACAGCGACAAGAAGATTCGTGTGTTCACAACTCGTATCGATACTATCTTCGGCGCGACGGCAGTAATATTGTCGGCGGAGCATCCGCTGGTGACTGAGTTGCTCAAGGGTTCGGAGTTGAAAGCTGACATCGATGCATTCGCACAGAAGCTGAGAATTCAACGAGCTGCCGGACGCGAAGTCGGCGAAGAAGAGAAGGAAGGACTGAACACCGGTGTGCTGGCGATCAATCCGTTCAGTGGCGAGACAGTACCGGTGTGGGTGGCGAATTACGTGTTGATGGAATACGGCACGGGCGCCGTGATGAGTGTTCCGGCTCACGATGAACGCGACTTTGAATTTGCGCAGAAGTACTCGTTGCCGATCCGCCAGGTGATCGCTCCGGTCACTCATGAGCAAGTCGATGCCGAGCCGGCGCCGACAACGGCGGGCGATGCGTCAGCCGAGATCAAACACTCGTTCACTGACTACGGCGTGTTAATTAACAGCGGTGAGTGGGGCGGCAAGTTGTCGGAAGTCGCCATGGCTGAAATGGCCGAGCACGCGAAGACGAATGGTTTTGGCGAGGCGGCTGTGACCTATCGCATTCGCGATTGGGGCGTTTCCCGACAAAAGTTCTGGGGCTCGCCCATACCCGTGATTTATTGCGACAAAGACGGCGTGGTGCCGGTGCCTTACGAACAACTGCCGGTCGTGTTACCGCAAAACGCCGCGTTCACAGGGACGGGTCAGTCGCCGTTGGCAGGAGTGCCGGAGTTTGTCAACACAACCTGTCCGAAGTGTGATGGTCCTGCGCGGCGTGAAACTGACACAATGGACACGTTCGTCGATTCGTCGTGGTACTTCTTCCGTTACTGCGATCCACGCAACGACGACAAAGCGTTCGATTCGAGCATCACTGAACAGTGGACGCCGGTGGACCAGTACATCGGTGGCGATTCACATGCAGTGATGCACCTGATCTACACGCGTTTCTGGACCAAGTTCATGCGCGACATCGGTATGGTTTCGTTTGACGAACCGGTGAAGAGGTTGTTGACGCAGGGCATGGTGACGAACCGCGTCGAAGGCACTGACGAATGGAAGGCGATGTCGAAGAGTCTCGGCAACGGAGTCGATCCTGACGAGATGATTGCGGCGTTCGGCGCTGACGCAACCAGGATGTTTGTCTTGTTTGCCGCGCCCGTTGAAAACGAGTTGCGCTGGTCTGAGACCGGCATCGAAGGCGCAGTGCGATTCCTGAGACGCGTCTACACGATGGTTTGGAAGTGGCAGGAGCGACTGTCGAACCCCGCGATCCAGGCTACGGAGTTTAGTCCGGAGGCGCGGACGTTGCGTCGCAAGACACATCAGACGATCGCCAAGATCACGAGCGACTTCGAGCAGTTGCACTTGAACACGAGCGTAGCGGCTTTGATGGAGTTGTTCAACCAGATCGTAGACTTCAATGCCGATCCGGCGAAGGCTTCCGACGCAGACGTCTTTGCGATGAAAGAAGCGTTGGAGTCCCTCGTGATTATGCTGACTCCGTTCGCGCCACATGTCGCGGAGGAGATGTGGGAAGGCTTGGGTCACGCCGGAGGTTTGTTGAAGGAAGTGCCGCGCTGGCCCGTTGCCGATCCCGAGCTCGCGCAACGCGAGGAGCTGGAAATTCCGATCCAGGTCAACGGAAAACTGCGTTCACGCGTGATTGCGGCGCCTGATGTTTCAGAGGACGAGTTGCGTTCCTCGGCGCTCGCCGATGAACGGGTGCAAGCTTTAATCGATGGCCACGAAGTCGTGAAAGTGATAGTTGTACCGCGCAGGCTCGTCAATGTCGTGATACGATGATGGCAGTCTACGGATTCGTGGTTCCCCATAGATGAAAGAGTGTCCAACCTGTAGGCGCTGTTTTCCCGACGAAACAAATCACTGTCCGCAGGATGGTGATGCGACAACGCCGTCACTTATCGGTGAGCCAACACTTGACGCCCGCTACCTGCTCGAGCGACGGCTCGGGCAAGGTGGCATGGGTGTCGTGTTTCAGGCGCGGCACATCTTCCTGAAGACCTCACACGCCATCAAAGTCATCCTGCCGGATCTCGTCGGAAACGATCCGATGCTGACTACGCGTTTTCGACAGGAAGCACTCGCGGCCGCAGCGATCCGTCACCCAAACATCATCGCCGTGACTGACTTCGGTGTCGTGCGCAGCACGATGCCTTTCCTGGTGATGGAGTTTGTCAGAGGCCGATCGCTTCAGGAGATACTCGCCAGCGAAGGCGCGATGTCGCCGCAACGTGCTTGGGAATTCATCAGTGCTATCGCAGCCGGCGTCGGCGCAGCGCACCGGCAGAACATCGTGCATCGCGATCTGAAACCATTGAACATCATGGTCCAGGACGACGTGCCGATTGCCGAAGGGGTCAAGATTCTCGACTTCGGTCTCGCGAAGATCAAGTCAGGCGAGTTGCTCGGTTCGTTCGTGCAAGCGCAGACGAGCGGGTTGATGGGCTCGCCTTTTTATATGGCGCCGGAACAGTGGTCCGATGAAGAGCCGGATGCGCGCGCCGATATTTATAGTCTCGGTGTGATTCTCTACCAGATGCTCGCCGGCGAAGTTCCTTTTAAAGGATCTTCGATTCCGTCGATCATGAAGAAGCATCTGACGATGCAGCCTCCGAGTTTTCATTCGATGGGAGCGTCGGTGCCCCCGGCCGTAGAGGCGGTCGTGCGACACGCGCTCGAGAAAGAAGTCGAAGCACGCATCGATTCGATTCCGACGTTCCTGAGAGACCTCCATGCTGCGTTGAACTCATCACCAGTGGTTGCATCTGCACTGCGAACGACAGTCGTCATGGATCCGAACCAGACGATCGCGTCAGTGACAGAGCAGCCCCCAACTAAGCCGCCGCAATCGGCGACAAAGCCCGGGCCCGATATGTCGGCGACATCCGCGCACCCACCCGTCGCACAGGAGACGAATTTTGGTGCGTCGTTCGAATCGATGGCGGGCACGGTCAGCGGCGCGCAGCTCGATAAGTTGCTCGAAGAAGAGTCGCAGCGAAAGCAGCGCGAGGAACGCGAGCGCCGCGAAAAAGAGCAACAGGACAAACTCGAGCGCATGGCGCTTCAGGCCAAAGAGCTCGAAGATCGACTCGAGCGGTTGTCGGGAAGTATGCCTCCGTCGCTGGATCCCGAGGCGACACGAGTGCAGGGAAGCACAACGAATCCCGAGTGGGCTGCTTCGACTGGCTCCGACGGCCAGTCAGTATCGCCACGCAGATCGATGGTGGTCGACATCACGCCCAAGCGTAAAGGACCACCGGCACTGTTGCTCATCGGTGCAGCGTTGGTGGTCTTTATACTCGGCGGTGTTGGTATCGGCGCGTTTCTGATGTTTCGACCCGCGGCTAAACCAGACGATCCAACGCCAACGCCGACTCCGG
>DATEWS010000186.1:0-3296 GCA_035257785.1 Pyrinomonadaceae bacterium | reverse complement strand
CGAATATGAGAAAGCCATTAGTCACTATCAGAAGATTCGCGAAGTGGACCCAAGCTCAATCCATCGCAACCAGTTCACAATGTCAGTTGCCTATCAGCGCATGGGCTTATATAAGGAAGCGGTCGAAGAGTTTCTGGAAGACGGACGTATCAGAGGATTTTTGGACCCCGAAGAGAGCGACGTACTGCGCAAAGCGTTCAAGCAGTCAGGCTGGCCCGGTTTCGAACGAACGCGAATAGATCTCCTCGAGCAAAAGTCAAAAAAGAAGGATCTGCCACCGACTTTGCTGGCAGGTGTTTACGCATTAGCTAACGAGAAAGATGCTGCTTTTGCATGGCTTGAAAAGGCCATCGACGCGCGTGACGGCTGGGTAGCTCTAATCAAGGTCCAGCCGGCATATGACAACCTGCGTACTGACCCACGGTTTTCGAAGTTGCTGGCACGGATGAATCTCACACCATAGGTTACGGATGATCTTCATCTTGACTTTATGAAGCACCTTGTTTCGCTCTTAATTCTGGGATCAATCAGTGTGGGAACAATCGCTCCCGTTCGGGCACAACAGCAACAAAAACCTGAGCCGGACGACGTCGTGCGCATAACAACTAACCTTGTTCAGATCGATGCAGTGGTGACTGACAAGAGCGGGAATCAGATCAAGGATCTGAGCGCAAGCGACTTCCAGGTCTTTCAGGATGGAAAGCCGCAAAAAATTCTTTCAGTCTCTTACATCAACACCGAAGTTCCCAAAGTAACTGCAGAAGGTAAGCGATCGGCCGAAAAGGGCCAGCCACCTGCGCCATCGCCAAGGACAAACTCAGCGACTGCCGGGCGCATATTGACCTTCGTGATAGACGACGGCAGTTGTGCGTCGTCCTACGTGGGACTGAATGCTTCCAGGGACGCGCTGGTGAAGTTTATTAACGAGCAGATGCAGGTCAACGATCTCGTCGCTATCTATCAGACTCGAGGCGGGAGTAGCACCTTACAGCATTACACTTCCGACAAATCGCATCTGCTGCGAGTAGCTCGTAAGATCCGATGGTATCCACCACGAGGAATATGCAACGAGAATGGCGGTGATTTTTTTGAACGCGCTCGGCCCACGACGTTCATGAAACCGGGCGGCCAGATTCGAAGTGCCGAGAGTGACGCTGATCGGAAAAGTCGAGGTCAGATCGAAAAGACCATGCGAGAGAACCAGGTCGTGGGATTGTTTGGCGTGCTGGGTTACATCATTCGAGGTCTCCAGCGGGTCCCTGGTCGTAAGACAGTGTTTATCCTGAGTGACAGTATTCCGGTGATGTTACCAGAACTAGAAACGAGAGGGCCGGCGGGTAACCCGACAGTGCTTATGACGCCTGCAGTTGCGAATGCCGACGCTGTAGCTCGTCTTGTTGACTTAGCCAACCGCGCTTCGGTCGTCTTCAATACAATCGATGTACGTGGTGTGCAGATTCCCGGCGTCATCACCGCTGAAGACTCGTTCACCAATCTGGCTGGACCAGGGGGAAACATCCATGCGACCGCGCAAGTGAGTGCGATGAGGCAGGCGAACGATGGAATCAGACAGGGCGGAATGAGCGAACTGGCAGCGGCAACAGGCGGCACGTTCTATAAAAATATGAACTTTCTCGATGTCCCGATACGTCGCGGGCTCGGCTTGGAGAAAGGCTACTATTTGATCGCCTATCAACCTGAGGCGGACACGTTCAAGGGCCGAAAGTTCAACAAGGTTGAGATCAAGGTTAGGCGTCCCGATTTGAGTGTGCGAGCACGGTCAGGATTCATGGGAGTAACGGATGAAGCGATGCTCCCACGGAAGAGAACCGGAGATAGTGAACTCTATGAAGCGATAGCGGCGCCACTGCCAAACGCTGGATTAAATCTAAAACTCACGGCGTTCTTCGGAAACACGGCGTCGGAAGGCAGCTTTATTCGCACCCTGCTGCACTTGGATGGGAACCAGATTTCTTTCGTCGATGAGCCCAATGGAGTCAAGAAAGGTGTCTTCGATGTAGTGGCTGTGACTTTGAATGAAAAGAACGAAGTCGTCGAAGAGTTTAATCGCACTCATACGATTCGTTTTCCGGAGGCAAACCTCGAAGACATCAACCGCAACGGTCTCAGCTACTCCGCTGACGTACCAGTTACACAGTCCGGTTTCTATAACTTCAGGGTAGCGATTCGCGACGCCTCTTCAAAATTGATAGGTTCTGCCGGACAGCAGATCGAAGTTCCGGATCTAAAGAAGAAGAATCTGCACTTGGGGGGGCTAGCCGTCGGCGACGTTGCCATCCAAAACGGCAAACCCGCGACGTCGCTGATCGAACCGTCTCAAGGCAGATTCTCGCCAGTCTCTTCGCTCTCGGAACCGGCGATCAGGAAGTTCCGACCGGGTTCAATCCTGGTCTACTCATTCAGAATCTATAATGCGGCATTGGAGAAGACTTCGCGACAGCCAAACTTATCAATTCAGGTTCGCTTATATAAGGACGGCGAAATCGTAACCGATTATCCGGAGCAGTTGATACAACTGGAACCACAAACGGATCTCATCCGGCTCTCTGATTATGGATACATGCGATTAGCTCCAGGGATGCCGCCCGGCGATTATGCGTTGCAGCTCGTGATCAAGGACTTGAATGACAAAAGGACTACGTCGGAGTCGATCGATTTCGAGGTTGTGAACTGAGCGTCCAGAGGTGACAAGCGGTTCGTGATGTCTACTGAAGACTTATCTCCTGCACCCGGTTCTTAAAAGCGAGGGAATGGAGAGGACCATAAAGGTGTATTTGAATTTCCTTTGTGGTCCACTCCAGGACCCCGAACTTCGCCCGAGTTCTTATTGTGAGGCGGGCATGATGCTCAAGTCGGGCACAAATCTGGTAATCGAACGTTCAACATGCACCACTGCACCCGCAGGCAACTTCTGCATTAGTTTCTGTGCTCCTTCTTGTCCGAGCGCTTGTATCAGCACAGGTCCCTTATCGAGATCTGCAAAGCTGTCCCGCATGGTAAGCGTAATGTATTCGTTGGCATTTCCACCGAAGATGGTCTGTGATACCACGTAAGTGATCCCGGCCTGTTTCATTACGGGGACAAAATCATTCTTCAGGTAGCCCTCATAATCATCGTTTCGATTCGGAGCAACCTGGACGAAGTGTATGACCGCTAGCTTCGGTGGTCCCGGGCGTTGCGCGGCGAAACTCAAATCGGGTCGCGTCCGGATGATGAATCGACGGACACTGGTTACGAGACTGGCTGCTTTCGTTTGCCACGCGGACATACCCTGT
>DATEWS010000185.1:0-4195 GCA_035257785.1 Pyrinomonadaceae bacterium | reverse complement strand
CGAGAATCCTGCCGTCGAAAATACTCAGCACAAACGCCTCGCTTGGATACTCTCGTGAGACGTTCGCAGCCCAGAGCAACGAGCGTGCATACAGGTTCGGCGCCAGAACATGCCTCGTGACGAGTTCGTCGCAGGCAAGCTCACGCGCGCGATCTATCTGTCGCTTGATCAAGAAGGTGAGGGGATGAAATGAGATTGGCAGAGCAACGACTTCGCAGATCAGATTCGAGAGAAAATCTCGACGCTTCACGTGGGCCATCTCGTGGCCGATTACGGAGAGAAGTTTGGCGTCGTCAGCGCCGGTACAAAAAGTTTCGGGCAGAACAATAAGTGGACGCAACGCGCCGATCGTCGATGGCACACGCGCTTGTTTTGAGAAACCGATCGAGACCTCAGTTGTTTCCAGTAAACCGCGACAACGCTGCACGATAGCTTCAAACTCCGGCGCGTCCATCGCAGAGCTTCGCAGTTTCTGTTGCCGGCGCCAGAATCGGACGAGCCTCACACTCCGGCCGCAGATAAAAAGCACATAGATGAACGTGAGCAGCAGAATGTCGAGCGTCCGGAGATTAAGAGTCTTGTGACGTGACGGACTGATGTGATTAATGGTTAGATCTTCCGAAGCGCTAAGAGTCTGAGTTGCGTTCGTTTGCATCGGAATCGGAGATGCGTCGATCTGGAAACTCGAGATGGCCGCCGGCACAAAGCGTGTCGTCGTTAATAACGGCACAAGAAGACTCACAACCATCGCGACAACCCACAACGTATGACGATAATGCGTCGGTCCGTTCCTGAGCACCCACGAGACGAGCGTCGCAATCACAAAGATCGCGGCGATCTGCCAGGCGGCATTGAAAACGAAGTTGAGGATGAACTCGTTAATTCGCATTGCGTTCTTCCTGCTCGATCAGCTTGTGGAGTTCGGCGAGCTTTTCCGGTGTCAGGTGTTTCTCCTGAACCAGGTTCATCACCAGGCCTTCAGCCGAACCACCGAACATTCGATCGATAAACTCGCGCACCGCATGACCCGTAAACTTCGTCCGGCTCACGGCAGGCTTATAGACGTAAGCCTTGTCTTTGAGGGTTCGTTTCACTTTGTCCTTGCGGTGCAACACCGTAAGCATCGTTTGCACGGTGGTATAAGCCAACTCGCGTTTTAGCGCTCGTTGCACGGTCTGCACTGTTGCCGGCCCCGTTTCCCAGAGCACCTGCATAATCTCCAGTTCCAGCGGCGTCATTTGTTCGCTCTTGCGGCGCGGCATGCATTAACCTCCTAAGACTTTAGTTGCACGATACCGGAAGAACGGAACAGTGTCAACTAAAACTTTAGTACCACGGATTTTCGCGGATGAACGCGGATTAATCCGATCCGTAACGGATTTCCATGTGGCGGATGCGATATGCGGCGAGGATCAGTACCAGGATTGTGACCACCAGCATACTCGGAACCGCGATGTACGCGGGCGTCGGTTCGGCCACGACCGCAAACGGGCCTTCCGACATCGGCACCGGCACAAGCGAGTTGAGATAGTGAATCACGCTGACTTTTTTCAAGAGCGGCGGCAGCAGGAAGTTGAGCCACTCCCAACCGTATAGCAGCACCGCGGGGATGATCGGATTGCGCACGAACAGTCCGATAAACAAAAAGAACGCACCGTAACCAAGGCAGGCGAGGATCGTGATGCCCGCGTAAGTAAGAAGCTGAGTCAGACCTCGACCCTCAGTGAAGTAACGTACGCTCTGCGAATAAAAGTGAGGAAAGTAAAGCAGCAGCATCGCGATCACCGTGGTTGCCGTAAACAGAAAGATCGACGTCGCGAGTCCGGATATGTACTTGCCAACGACCAGCACCTCGCGTCGCACAGCGCTCAGGAAGTAGTAGTGCAAACTGCGATCGACCAACTCACCGCGAAACAGGTTCATGAAAATCCACGCCGACCCAAAGAACACGAGCGTGCGCATGATGAAGGCGTTATAGATGAACGAGTAGATAACGCTGTATTGGTTGAAATCTCTCCACTCACGACCCGGCGGCGTGATGAACGCCAGGATAGTTAGCGGAAATAACGGCAGAAACGCAATCAAATAGATCAGGAGTGAGCGGCGACCGAGAAAGTTCTTCTCAATCTCCATACGGAAGATCGCGCCGATCTGCCTGAGCCAGAGCGACCAGTTGCCGGCCGCGTTCTCTGATTTTGTTTGAACCACGTCTATCGCAGAACTCATGTAACCAACTCCTATGCGCTGCCGCCGCTCGTGCCGATCAAGTACTGGTAAACAGCGCTCAGATCGTCATCAACCGGCGCGATCGACTCAAGCTTCAATTCACCTTCGGCAACTGCGTGATTCAACATCAAATAAAAACGATCGGCGTCGCGTGTCTTTATAAACAAACCGCGCCGGTCGTCGTGAAGTCGCGCTTCAACGACGTGGTTCTGCGCAAAAACATAAGCTGCGAGTTTCGCCGGTTGATCGCAACGGATCAGGATCTGCATCGGGTGTTCTTCCATCTCGTCGCGCACGCCGTGAATGTTGCCCTCGGCCACGATGTAGCCGTTGTTCAATAGAACGACACGGTCCGACATCATGTCGACTTCGTGAAGAATGTGCGATGAGATGATCAGATGAAGACCTTCGGCAGCGAGCTTCCGAAAGAGCGCGATCGTTTCGGCGCGCACCATCGGATCGAGACCGTTGAGTGGTTCGTCGAGAATCAGAACTGCCGGCTCGTGCGCGATCGACTGTGCCAGACGTATGCGCTGCCGCATACCCTTGCTGTAACCCGCAACCTTTCGATCGGCGGCGCTGACGAGATTCACGCGCTCGAGGGCAATGTGGCTCAGCTCGTTTGCACGCTTGCGATCATAACCATGGACCATCAGAAAAGAGTTGAGAAACTCGCGTCCAGTTACGCCTCTCGGGAAAGAGTCGAACTGCGTGCAGTAACCGACTTTGCGAAACAGCCGTTCCGGTTGATCTGTCGGGATTCCCAGGATTGATACTGAACCGCGTGTCGGGCGCAGCAATCCGGTCATCAGATTCATCAAAGTCGACTTCCCTGCTCCGTTCGGTCCCACGAGGCTCGTGATGCCCGGCGCGATTTGCAGGTTCACGCGATTCACGCCGAGTATCTCGCCGTAAAACTTGGAGACGTTGTCGAAGATGATGAGTTGATCCGAAGCAGACACTATTTCACTACCTCGTAAGCTTTGACTTTCCACGACAACAACGCCAGGCACGCAGCGCTGAACAGAAACAGCGCCGTCCAACATGCCCACAACGGCGGTTGCATGATGACAATTTCTCTCATGTTGTCAGTGAAGTCCGGGATCCTGCCCGCCACACGATCGTAAGTGCCGAATAATCCTGAAGTCACATGGCCCATAAGCGCGAATAGACTGATCAGGTCTCCCTTTTTCGTCTGGAAAAGAATGTTGATGAAAACGGATCCAAAAACTGAGGGAATAAAGACTACGGCCAGCATCGCCGCACTCGCAACGATGCGCCACTTCAGTAACGCCGAAACAGTTTGCGACAACAACGAAAGCAAGAGCACCCAGACAATTCCGGCAATCACGATCGCGCTCCCGATCCACCAGTTGTCTCTAAACCAGGTGAAGCCTTCCAGGTATGATTGGAAGAAAAACATCAGCAGTTGCGGAATCCACGTCATCCACGACAGCAGGATCAACAAGACCGACATCTTTCCCATCACGTATTCAGTGCGTGAAAAGGGACGGCAAAGATAGAGCGGCAAAGCGTTGTTACGGAGGTCGCGAGAAACCAACGGTGGTCCAACCAGCAATGCTACGAAGAACGCAAATAAGCCCTGAATGTATACAAAAGCCTGAAAGAATGAACCGTCGATCGGCAACAGCTCGCGGGCGTTGACTTTCATGATTGTCAACGCGGCGGCATTGTGGTGCAGATAGATCAACACTGCTTCGACGAGCAGCGGCAGAAAACAGAGCACATAAAACGCGGTGAACAGTTTAAATTTAAAGACCGCTCGAAACGCGTGGCGCGGAATGATCAGAAAGCGGCTCCACTCCGGAGTCAGCGCACCGGTGTAAGGCTTATACGTCTGTTCATAGACCGCCATAGCCGTTCTCCATTGCCCTCAGGAAGATGTCTTCAAGCGAATCGCGCTTATAACTCAAACGACGGAGCTGCACCTTCGTCTCGTCAGCCAGTC
>DATEWS010000184.1:0-5657 GCA_035257785.1 Pyrinomonadaceae bacterium | reverse complement strand
CGAATCCGTTTTCCGCCGAGTACGATCGGCTCGGTTTTGGTCGTATTGAGATTCTAACGCGCCCGGGCACCGATCGTTTTCGCGGTCAGGTTTCATTCAACTTCAACGACGACGCACTAAACGCACGCAATCCGTTTGCTGACTCGCGACCCGCGATTCAGACGCGCCAGTATGGCGGAAACTTTGGCGGTCCAATTTCGAAAAAGAAGGCGTCGTTCTTTGTCGATTTCGACAAGCGTGACGTCGACGACGAAGCACTAATCGTGGGCCAGGTGCTCGACGCGAATAACAACATCGTTGATTTTGGCGCGACCGCTCCGACTCCAAGCCGCCGCACCTCGTTCAGTCCCCGAATCGATTATCAGATAAACCAGAACCATACCCTCGTCGGACGTTACAGTTTCACGAAGAACACGCGCGTTACCGGCGTTGGTGGTTTTTCGCTTCCCTCGCGCGCTTACGACAGCGAAAGCACGGAGAACAATTTCCAGCTCACCGAAACGGCGATCCTCAGCAAAACTATCGTCAACGAAACGCGCTTCCAGTTTGAACATCAGTCTTCGGTGCTGGATGCCGACAATTCAATTGCGACGATTGAGG
Organism: Pyrinomonadaceae bacterium; assembly: GCA_035257785.1. Classification (GTDB taxonomy): domain Bacteria; phylum Acidobacteriota; class Blastocatellia; order Pyrinomonadales; family Pyrinomonadaceae; genus PSRF01. The sequence continues at coordinate 5,057 of DATEWS010000184.1, read as the reverse complement.
TTCAGGACGCATTCACGGGCGGCGGATCGCAGGTGGGCCAGTCGCACACTGACACAAATAACTGGGAGCTCACTAACAACACATCGTTCGCGCTTCGCAATCATGCGCTGAAGATCGGCGCTCGCGTTCGTGGGGTGCACATCACGCAGTTTTCGCCGCAGAACTTCGGCGGCACTTTCAGGTTCTTTGGCGGCGGCATTGGACCATTCACTGATCTTACGAGTATCGAGCGATATCAACGGACCGTGATCGGCCTCGAGCAGGGATTGACTGGTCCTGAGATCCGGCTGCTCGGCGGTGGTGCAACTCAGTTCACTTTATCGTCCGGCAATCCGGAGACGAAGGTCAGTCAATGGGATCTTGGTGGCTATGCTCAGGACGACTGGAAGATGCGACCGAATTTCACATTGAGTCTCGGTCTGCGTTACGAGAACCAGAAAAACATCGACAGCAATTTCAACTTTGCACCGCGCATTGGTTTTGCATGGCAGCCGGGCGGGCAACAGTCGAAGACCGTGTTTCGCGGCGGCTACGGAATTTTTTACGATCGGGTCAGCGAGAATCTGACGATGACGGCGCTCCGTCTGAATGGCGTTAACCAGCAACAGTTCACGGTGCAGAATCCTGATTTCTTCCCGCTGATACCGACGCCCGAGCAGTTGATCGCGTTTTCAGTTCCGGGAACGGTTTACAAGTTGGAACCGGGTCTGGAGGCGCCGTACACGACGCAGGCCGTGTTTAGTGTTGAGCGTCAGTTGCCACGCAATCTCACGATTGCCGCGAGCTACATCAACGTTCGCACGCTGCACGTGTTGCGCACTCGCCCGCTTAACGCACCGCTGCCCGGCACGTTCATCCCGGGTGTGATTGACAGCGGCATCAGGCCGTTGAATTGCGCGGATTTCATTCCGCCTGATATCAATCCGTCGACGCGCTGCAACATCTTCGAATACGACTCGAGCGGACGTTACAACCAGAATCAGTTCATCGTTAACTTCAACAGCCGTTTCCATCGCAACGCTACGATGAACGCGTATTACGTGTTGTCGAAAGCGAACAGTGATACTGATGGCGTCGGCTCGCTCCCCGCTGATCCTTACAACTTGAGTCTTGACTATGGTCGTGCGTCTGGCGACGTTAGGCACCGTTTTGTGATGACCGGCAACTTCCGCGCGCCGTGGGGAATTACGTTGAATCCGTTCATCATTGTTCAGTCGGGACGGCCGTTCAATATCACCCTCGGACGCGATCTCAACAACGACACTTTCAACCTGGAGCGTCCGGCGCTGGCGCCGGCCGGTGCGAACTGTGACGATCCGAATATCAGGTGCACGCCTTACGGTAATTTCAAACTGACCTTTGGACCCGGCGACGTGATGATTCCGCGCAACTTTGGTGAGGGACCGGGATCGACGACCGTTAACATGCGCATCAGCAAGACATGGACTTTCGGTTCCGAAGGTGGCAGTTCAAATGCTAACAACCAGAATCGTCAGGACGGACAAAACGATCGACAACGTTCGACGATGATGGGCGGTGGTATGGGCGGCGCCAGAGGTCCAGGTGGCCCTGGCGGGGGCGCACCAGCACGCGGTGGTTTTGGTGGTCCGGGTGGACCAGGCGGTTTTGGTGGCGGCGGCGCTGGCGGTGGTCGTTACAACCTGACGTTCTCGTTGAACTTCCAAAACATTTTGAACCACACGAATCTTAATAATCCGGTGGGAAATCTTGGATCCGGATTGTTTGGACAATCGACTGCGACTGCGGGCGGCTTTGGTGGTTTTGGCAACGCGCCCGCTGCTTACAATCGTCGCATCGACGCGCAGATTAGGTTCAGCTTCTAATCTCAAAGCAATATAGGTCTTATATGTCCCTATTGGACTTATAGGACCTATAATGCCTTTCGGTGAAAAATTCTTCTTATCTCCAGCGCTGCATCGCTTGTCGCACTGAATACGATCTCGATGCGCGAATTTATGTGTGTTCGAGTTGCGGTGGTCTACTGGATGTCGAGCGTCGCGAAGAGATCGCCATCGAGCCGGCTTCGTTACGCGAGTTGTGGCGCGAGAGAAAGTCGTCACTCGATGCACGCGATCGCAGCGGTGTCTGGCGTTTTCGAGAGTTCCTGCCTTTTTCAGATGACGTTGAAATAGTTTCGCTTGACGAGGGAAACACGCCGCTCTACGGCGCTCCTCGATCTGCTGATTACTGTCGCCTTCCTCAACTAAAACTCAAACATCAGGGTTGTAATCCGACCGGATCATTCAAAGATACGGGCATGACCGTCGCCGTCACGCAGGCCCGCCAGCTCGGCGCGCAGTTCGTCGCTTGCGCCAGTACGGGAAATACTGCGGCGAGTCTTGCGGCTTATGCGGCGCGCGCCGATCTGCCATGCGCGATAATCGTGCCCGGCGGACAGGTGAGTCACGCGAAGCTCGCGCAGGCGCTGGACTACGGCGCGAAGGTGCTGGAGATTGAGGGCAACTTCGACGTTTGCATGAATGTGATTCGCGAGCTTTCCGAAGATGGATCGGTTTATCTTGTGAACTCGATCAATCCGTTTCGCATTGAAGGCCAGAAGACGGTTGCGTTTGAGCTCGCGGAGCAGCTTGAATGGCGAGTTCCGGATCATCTTGTGATGCCCGGAGGAAATCTCGGCAACAGTTCCGCGTTTGGTAAAGGCTTTCGCGAGTTGTTGCAAAGTGGACTAATCGATCGACTGCCGCGAATAACAGTCGTGCAGGCAGCAGGGGCGGCGCCGTTTGCGCGTTTTTATGCGAACGACGAGCACAGTACTTTTGTGAATGAGGAACATCCGAAGACGTTAGCGTCGGCGATCAAGATCGGCGCGCCTGTTTCATGGCCGAAGGCGTGGCGTGCGGTTACTGAAACGGGTGGCGGAGTTATGACAGTGACCGAACAGGAGATCGCGGACGCGAAAGCGGTGATCGGCCGCGACGGCATCGGTTGCGAGCCCGCGTCTGCAACAACCGTTGCTGGCATTCGCAATCTCGTTCGCGACGGTGTGATCAATGAGAGCGAAACCGTTGTCGCGGTCCTAACGGGCAACGTGCTGAAAGATACTGATTACATAATCAAGTATCACAACGATTCTTTGGTGGCCCCCGAGGGCACACGCATCACGAGCACGTTTGAAAACCGCCCGATTCGTACATCCGCGTCAATCGGTTCTATTAAATCCGTGTTATCCGTTTGAAGGTACGTGTTCCAGCATCAACTTCCAATCTTGGACCAGGCTTCGACTGTTTTGGCTTGGCGCTGAAGCTATATCTCACCGTTCACGCCACCGCAGTTCCCGATGCTACGGAACCGTGTCGCGTCACCAACAGCGGCGCGTCGGAGAACGAAGCACTTCCACGCAATGCCGCAAACCTCATCTATCGCGCGATGGCTTTCGCAACGCGACGCGAAGGGGTTTCACTGCCGCCGGTCGAGCTGCGAGTTCATAACGACATCCCGCTAGCGAGTGGCTTAGGAAGCAGCGCGGCAGCCATCATTGCCGGAATTAAACTGGGCAGCCTCATCACCGGCCACGACATTCCAGACCAAACTATTCAAAATTACGCGACTGAATTTGAAGGCCATCCGGATAACGTTGCGGCATCGTTGTACGGCGGTTTTCTCGCAAGCTGCACTTGCCACGACGGCGCAGTAGTTTCAGCCAAATTCGTTTGGCCTGCCCACGTTCGCGTGGTCGTCGTATCGCCACAGTCGCAACTGCCGACTCACGTTGCACGCGCCGCGTTGCCGCGGACCGTCAGTCGACACGATGCGGTGCACAACCTGCAACGAAGCGCGCTTTTCATATCAGCGATCGCGCAGCAACGTTACGATATTCTCTGGGAAGCGATGCGCGATCGTTTGCACCAACCGCAGCGAGAATCACTCGTGCCCGGACTTCGCGAAGCTCTTGCGCTGCCGCGAACGCAGGGGCTCCTCGGCATCGCATTGAGCGGCGCTGGTCCAAGTATTCTTGCCCTGGTCGACAATAACGACGACGAGATCGGTGCTCGCGTTGCGAGTTGTTTTGAAGCGCGCGGAATCGAAGCGACGACTAGGATTCTCGAAGTAGACAATGAAGGTTGTCGCGTGATGCCTTAAGTCATCTTCATCAGACGAAAGACCGGATAACTCACCGCCAGTAGCAGCAATGCATAAAGACTGGTAGCCGTGTCTGCCAGAATCGCGCCTGCGAGAAATAACAGCGACCCGATCAGCGCGAGCGCAGTTGTAAACGGATAGCCCAAGGCTCGATAAGGCCGCGGCTTTTCCGGTTCGCGCCGGCGTAAAACGAAGAGTGAAATAAACGAGAGGATGTAGTTGGCTACGAAGAAAAAGGCGAGGACGTTGATAACGCTTTCGAATCGTTGGCCCAAGACGATGAACAGCAGAGAAACCAACGTGCTCAGGAGCAGCGAGACAGTCGGCGTGCCGCCTTCGTTGACCACTGCCGCTTTCGTAGTGAACAGGCCGTCGCGGCTCATCGCAAAAACAACGCGCGTCGCCATCAAGTGCAATGCGTTGATCGCGCTCAGCATTGAGGCAATTGTCAAACAGCGAAAGATCGTGTCGCCGTGTGCGCCGAAGATCACGTTCGCTGCTTCCCCCGCGGCGAACTCTTTACCGGCGATTTGAGACATTGGCAAGACGTAGAGAAGCGATACGTTAACCAGCAAGTAGATCGCCGTGATCAGGAGCACGCCACCAAAGAGTGAACGAGGGATATCGCGTCCCGAATCCTTCACCTCTTCAGAGAAATAGATCACGCCGGCCCAACCATCGTATGTGTAAATCGCGGCTTGCAGAGAAACGATGATGGCGGAAAGCGTGATCGCAGCGGTCGCGTTATTTGTGGTGGTGGTTAGTGCGCCTTGGCCGCCAAACTTGAACGCGGCGACGATCAGCGCGAGAAACGCGAGTGCCTTGAGCAGGCTGGTTAGGTTTTGAGTGTTACTGCCCCAAACGATCCCGCGCCATTGCAGCAAGGCAAAAAATATTGCCACACCGGCTGCGATCAGCGCGGCTTTTCCTTCGAG
>DATEWS010000183.1:0-6526 GCA_035257785.1 Pyrinomonadaceae bacterium | reverse complement strand
CCGTCAGTCCCGATCTTGTCCAACTTATCCAACGCGATCAGCGCCGAGTCGTGATTCTCCAACGCGACACCCGCAACGCCGAGTATTCCGGTCAACGCTTGACGGTGATTGAGTCGCACACAAAAGTCGCTGAAACCGAGTTTAGTCAAAACCTCACTCGCCGCAGCACAAATCTCCGCTTCGACAATCATCGAACGCGACCCAAGCACATCAACATCGCACTGGTAAAACTCGCGAAACCTTCCGCGCGCCGGTCGATCTGCACGCCAGACAGGCTGGATCTGATAACGCTTGAAAAACTTCGGCAACTTATCTCGATACTCCGCCACCACGCGCGCCAGGGGCACCGTCAAGTCATAACGCAACGCAAGATCAGCTTCGCCACTTCCTTCGTGCACGCCGCGTTTCAGTATTTTGAAGATGAGTTGATTCCCTTCTTCGCCATACTTACCCATCAACGTCTCGATGTTCTCGGCGGCCGGTGTTTCGAGTGGTTCGAAGCCATAGCGCTCGTACACTTCCTTGATCACGCCGATGACGTACTCGCGCTTGCGAACGTCTTCGGGCAGAAAGTCGCGCATGCCGCGCGCTGGTTGTGTCTTCGGTGAAGGCATTACTTAAAAACAGAGAAACCGGCGTAGATCACAAACTGATTGAGGCCGCGGTTGGAACCTTGTCGATCGCCGTTGGAGATGTGATGAAACCTCACGCCGACACTCACCGCGCGTCGTTCGGAAGTGAAGATGCGAAGACCGCCTCCGGCTTCACCAACCCACGCGAATCGCCCCGCGTCTTCAATCGGCACCGACTTGTTGAAATACAAAAATCCGCCGTTCACGTGCGCGAACGGATGCACTTTCGATCCATTTGCGAAATCGAGTTGCAGGCCAGCGGGGGTAAATCCCGCGCCGTATGCAGTTTCGCGATGAAACGTATCAACGCCACTGGGACTCGTCGTTCGCGAAACGATTGTTCCGGTCGCGACTGCAAGCGGAACGACATCAAGCGTGTACTGCAACGCGAGACTGTCGTTTGCAGCTAAGGTGCGGCCGTAGCGCAAAGCCGCGATGAAAAATTTCCGGTCATCCGCTTCGTCGTCATGCAAGCCCCCGAAGATCGTAGTTGCTTTCGGTGATACACCACCCCAAAAACCAAACTCGTTATCTCCGCGCTTAAGCTGAAACGGGTTGTCAGTGTCCTGAGCAAATACAGGAATTGATACGAAAAGAGCGAAGGCCAACGATAAGAAGAGTCTCATTCAGCATCCTTTAGCTTAGATTTCAACCACAGATCGGTACTCGTGCGTGTACTCCACATAGTTCTTCCAAAACGCTTCCAGCCCAGCGACTTCTTCGTCAGTCAACGGTCGCTTCACTTTCGCAGGAAATCCCATTACGAGCGAGCGAGGCGGGATTATCGTGCCTGGACTGACAAGCGATCCAGCAGCCACCAGCGACATCGTGCCGATACGAACGTCGTCCAGCAGAATTGCTCCGATACCGATCAAGCAACCACGTTCGACGTAGCAACCGTGCAGCGTAACACTATGGCCCACGGTCACTTCTTCCTCGAGAATCGTCGGGTGCGTGCCGTTGCGCACGTGAATCACAGAATTATCCTGAACGTTCGATCGATCCCCGATGCGAATGTAATGAATATCGCCGCGAACCGTGCAGTTACACCAGATCGAAGCCTCTTCTCCAAGGTGTACGTCACCGATTACCTGGGCGCTGGGTTCAACGTACGCGGTTGGGTGAATCTGCGGGTGAACCCCACGAAATGGTCGAATCATGATGGAGATCAGATAGTAACACAGGCAGCAGGAGCAGATGGCAGCAGCAGTTCTAGCCTGCACCTGCTGACTGCTCCTGCCTGCTATGCTAAATTGCACTGCATGACCCGACGCGCAATTTTTCTGTTCGTCCTCGGCGCCACAACAGTCCTCGTGACTTCGTGCACGGGCTCGCTCTTCAAAGTAAAGCCGGTGACTGAACTGCCGCCGCTGCCGGCAAACTCCCGCAGCGCGGACGCAGGCGGTGTCACCATTCGTGTGGCACCCTTGCTGACGGATGAGGAAAGTCAGGAACTATTCGAAGCGAATCTGCCGGTCAGCGGAGTGCTCGCCGTGCGTGTTGAGATGGATTTTCAGAGTGGCGTGCCGGTGGAAGTGAAAAGCGCGCGCTTTCGTCTGCGGGATGGTCAGAACCAGGAGTGGAAACTACTTTCCGCGAAGAGCGCCGTCTCGAGAATCATGAAAGCCAATGGCGTGTTTGCGTACAATCCAAACTCCCGCAAGCAATTTGAGAAGGAGTTTGGAGCCTACGCGATTGACGTGAAAACGCCACTCTCTTCAAGCGACTCACGTCGCCAGGGCTTCTTATTCTTTCAAACTCCCGACAAGCTCCCGGTCCGCTCAGGCCAGCAATTAACCCTGACAATCGAGCGTCTCCCACAACCAGCAACGATCACGATCAACTAGACAAAGGAACAGGAGCAGTTGGCAGGAGCAGGAAATTTCTGCCCCCTTACCTGCTCCTGTTTACTGCTCCTGCTACTGCCCTACGCTAGCCTCTTGGACCAGTGGCCCTGACAGTGACCTCAGTTCCGGCAGTCAGATCAAGATCGTTTCGACCCTGAACGTATACCGATCCTGCACCGGCTCCGGCGCCAACGATCGCGCCAATCGCCGCACCCTTACCGCCACCGGCGATCGCACCGATGATGGCGCCGACCGCAGTACCGATCGCGGTACGAGTAACTGTCTTGTTGGTTTGATCGCTATCGCGAACCGCACCTTCGTTATCAACACGGACAACGTCCCCGTTGGGCATGCGCACCGTCTCGAGAATACCGGCGAACCGGTAACTTTTGCCGTCACGCAAACGAATCGTGTCGAAGTCCATCGTCATTTCGGAACGACCACTAATACGGCCGCCACGGCTAACGTTCGTCACCTGACCTTCGATCGTCGCGCCTTCAAACTGGCCCGGCGAACGAACAGTCATCGTAAAGCGATCGCCTTCGCGCGCAGTCTGCGTCGACAGATCGCTGTTGAGCACAGCGACCAGCTCCGTTCCGTTTGGAATAACGAAGGTGCCTGTCGCAACGGCGCCGCCAGCGGTCGAGTCTTCACGATTCGTGTCGTAAATGTTCAACTCGGCCACATCAGACGTGCGGTCGTAGTAAGTTCTGACTACAACCGGCTGAGTGATGCGATCGCTGTAAAGCGTACGCGTAACGATCAACTCTCGACCGTCGTTTGACGGATCAAAACTGACGGTAAAGTCGTTGGCGCGCTCGCCCGTTCTGTTGATGGTCAATGTGTCGCCCTGCAAGGTGGCACGCACGCGAACCTGGCGGCCACTTGGCGTGGTCTCGACATTTTCACGACCATCAGCGACGAAGTTGATCTGCGGCGCACGAGTTGACGCAATCGTCACGGATTGTCCACGACGATCGATCGCCAGCATCTGCGGCGGATCCAGGCGACGCAGCAACGAGTCGTAAACGCGCTGTCTCTCCGCGAGCGAGAGGTTGCGAGTCGCGTTATCAACAGCCCTGCGAACGTCGTCGCCACGAGTTGAGTTCAGCCGGAACGTGCCGGTCAAATCTCGTCTCGTACTGGTATCACGACCAGGACTCGGATAGCCATCGGGAGTTCCCGACCAGTTCCACGCAATGTTGAAAGCGTTCGCGAGTTGATCCAGATCTGTGCGGAGCGAGCTCCAGTTGTTTTCAGTCTGGTAAGACAACTGACGATCGGCGATGTAGGTGTTCAGGAAGGCCGCACGATCAAGAACATTGCGCGCATCTGACGACGAAGACTGCCGGCTATTCACGCGATTGCGCAGTTGCACGAGCGCTGTCTCGAAGTCGTTTAACTGACGGCGCACTTCGTCGAGCGAGTAGCGATCGTTCGAGCTTGCGCGATTGAGATCGTTGCGGAAGTTACGACTAAACGTCGCTGAGCGCACGTTGAGTCGATCGACTAGCTGTCGCATCTGAAAGTCGTTCAGTCTGTAGTCGTTGTATCCTCCGCTGCTAGTACTACTGGACGAGCCCCAACGCGGGCTTAGGTTGTAATAGCTCGCCAGCTGATCGAGATCAGCACGAATTGCCTGCCACTCACGACGCGAACCTGCTCCAAGTCGATTGTTGACGAAGAAAGTGTCAATCTCAGCACCGCGATCTAATAGCGTTTGCGCATCCGCCGTGCTGTTACTGCGACGTGAACCGAGGCGACGATCGAGTTGATTGGCCGCGCTCTCGAAATCGAGGATCAAACGATCGATATCGTCCACGCGATAGTTATTTCGATCGGCAGCGTTTTGAACTGCACGCTGTAGAGAGTCGGTGCGCGTTTGAATACGTCGCACGACGTCTCTGATAGCGCTGTCGTTGGCGCCGAACTGTGCCATGGCGGTAGTGGCCATGCCGGCGGTCACCAGCGCTAATATCAAGCTTAGTAAAATTGTTTTTCTGACTGGTCTCATTTCGTCTCCTCCTTCAGACTATGGGCCTGCATGTCAAACTATGTGCCAGTTAGACGGGGAAGGCTGAAAATGATACGTACCGCTGAATCACCTCCAAACAATAACCCAGCAAAAACGCACAAATTCGAGGTCTTGGCTATTAGGTATGCAAACCGCGTGGTTGTTGGAAACGGGTAGGAAACTAACGTTTTGGGGTACGCGGATGACGCGGAAGAAAATCCGGATTTCTTCCGTGTCATCCGCGGTTAAATTGTCTTATGGCTCGGGTGGCGCGGGCTTATCCGTACCGCGCTCGCGATTAAAGATCGACGACGGCAACCACTCGGGCATGCTCTCGGCGTTCGCAGCGCGCACGCCCATCAATAGCATCACGCCGGCGACTGTGCGCGGTCCGCTCCAATCCCAGTCAGGACGAACGATGTCTGTCGGTTGGTGATAATCCGTCTTCTCCCACTTGCGCAGTCGATCAGTCCAGCTCTCCGTTGTTCCATCAGGCGCGCCGAGGATCATGATCCCGGGAACACCTTTCTTTACAAAGAAGTAATGATCCGATCGATAGAACGACTTCTCTTCCGGCATCGGATCCGGAATCACTCGCAGTCCTGTCGCCGCCGCGACTTCATTCATCAGGTTGCCTAGCGTTGAATGCTCCGCGCCGTAACCGACGAGCGCCTTCACTGGTCCATAAACTTCCGTGCCCATGCCGTCGAGATTCAGATCGGCAGCGACTTCTTTGATCTTCCATGTTGGGTTCTTTACCCAGTAATCGGATCCGTAGCCGCCATACTCTTCTCCGGTGACGGCGAGAAAGATTATCGAACGTCGCGGCTTGCTCTCGGCGCGCGTCAACACTTCCGCGATCGACAACATCTCCGCGACACCGAGCGCGTTGTCAGCAGCACCATGATAGATGCGGTTGTCAGACGAGAGACCATAAGCATCGTAGTGTGCGGAGTAGACCAATGCTTCCGACTTCAGTTTTGGATCGGAGCCTTCCAACAGTCCGACAACGTTGTTGCTGGTTCCTGTGGTCTTCTTCAACTTGATCGTGATCGTGCCCTGTTGTTTCAAATCTATCGGTGTGAAATCGTCGCGCTGGGACTTCGCGAAGGCTTCTGCTTTTGTGACGCCTGAGGCAGCGAACAACTTATCGGCAGCAGCATCGCTCACGCTCAGAAACGGCGGCAGAAAGTCGGGCATCTCGGTTTCTGAAGCCGGTTCGACTTGTCGTCGCGTTAGATAATCAGCGATCTCCGGGAAAGTTAGTGTTTCGGTGTTCTGGCCCACGATGATGATCGCAGCAGCGCCACGCCCAATCAGGGTACGCATCACGACCGCCTGCGCGTGTGCTTTCTTCCACTGATCTTTATTGATCTCGGGTGGCGGACCATCGCGCAGCAAAACGATCTTGCCGCGCACGTCGATGCCGTTGAGGTCGTTTCGCTTCACGAAGGGAGCAGCGAGTCCGTAAGCGACGAAGACGAGATCCGCCTTGATGTTTTCATCGCCGCTGTAGGGTGGGCTTACGAAGAAGTCTGTTCCGGCTTTGAGAGTTTCGCTACCGGCTGTGAACGTTGTTTGCAGAAACTGCGTCTCGCGAAATTTGATTGGTTGTAAGTATGAGTTCTTGTCGCCCAGTGGCTTCAGTCCGAGTTTTGCGAAACGATCGGCGAGATACGCGGCCGCCTTGTCGCCACCGGGTTGCGCAGTGCCGCGTCCCTGCATGTCATCGGCCGCGAGCGCGTTAACGGTTTCTTTGATCGTCGCAACGCTGATGCTATCGAGTAACTGTTGTTCGGTAGCTGATAGAGCACGCGCTGGCGCAGGCGCGCTCTGCGGCAAGCCGAATGTGGTTGAGGTAACGAACAGAATTGCGAGTAGCAATGCGAGGTGTTGCTGTGTTCTGCTACGACGATTTATAGAATCGTTCACTTGTTTGTATTCCTTATTTTAATGGTTTGGCTGCGACGGGCGGCCACAAAGTCGGGTAGCAGGAGCAGGTGACAGGTGCAGGCGATCACTACCTGCTCCTG
>DATEWS010000182.1:0-4705 GCA_035257785.1 Pyrinomonadaceae bacterium | reverse complement strand
CACGGCCATGTCTTCGGGCGTTAACTCAACCGGTCCGGTTTTTCTGGCTTTGACCTGCCAGAAGATGAGGCCTAACGAAAAAATCACGGCGACGGCCGCGGCGATGAGAGCTTTTCTTGTGGAATTCAAAATACTGTCCTTTCCTAAAACCTATTGATGCTGCACCAATTCGAGCAGCACACCATTAACCGAAGACGGATGAACAAACGCGACCAAACAGCCACCCGCACCGACGCGCGGAGTTTCGTCAATCAACCGCGTCCCTTTGTTCTTCAACTCCGCCAGCGAGGCGCGAATATCCTTAACCTCAACGGCAATGTGATGCATTCCGGGCCCGCGTTTAGCCAAAAATTTTCCAACTGAGGTGTCGGGACCGAGCGGCTCAAGCAACTCGACGTGAGTGTCGCCGACTGCCAGCATACACACCCTAACGCCCTGCTCTCGAACTTCTTCTGTCGAATGAACTTCTAAACCGAGTGTGTCCCGCCAAACCGACAGACCTTCTTCGATGCTTCTGGTGGCGATTCCGATATGATCAACTTTCAGCAGCCTGAATAATCTCCTCTACCGCAGAATAAGGGTCTCGCCGCCGGGTTGCAACTTCATCAGCCAGCCGGTTAAGCATAGCAACCGAGGCATCACTTGCCAAAACGCGCGCCAACAGGTTTTCACGTAATAACTCGACAATTCGCCAGCGAGCGATGGCCCGGCGACGTTCGCTGCTGATGCGCCCGCCGAGTTGAGCCTGGCAAAAACGCTCGATTGCGCCGGCGAGTTCGGTCACGCCGTGGTTTTCAGTGGCCACTGTCTTGACGATTGGCGGATCCCAACCGTCGTCACGCGACGCCAGCGACAATAACGATTCGAGCTCTTTTTCCGTCGCGTAAACGCCTTCCTTGTCAGCCTTGTTGATGACGAAGATGTCGCCAATCTCCATGATTCCGGCCTTGATGGCCTGGATGTCGTCGCCCATGCCCGGCACCAGCACCACCACGGAAACATCTGCGGCTTTGACGACTTCCACTTCATCCTGACCGACGCCGACTGTTTCGACAATGATCTTCGCGTAGCCGGCGGCATCGAGAATTGCGACTGCATCGACAGTCGCTCGTGCGAGTCCGCCGAGATTACCGCGCGTAGCCATCGAGCGGATGAAAACGCCTTCGTCCAAACCGAGCGTCTGCATGCGTATTCGGTCTCCCAGGATCGCGCCGCCCGAAAATGGACTCGAAGGATCGACTGCGACAATGCCAACACGCTCACCGGACTTGCGATAAAACATCGCGAGCTTGTCGACCAGCGACGACTTACCCGCGCCGGGCGAACCCGTGATTCCGATCACGAGCGCGCCGCGCGAACGCTGGTAAATGTCCTTCATCAGCGCCGCGGCACCAGCCGAACCATCCTCGATCTTCGAAATAGCGCGAGCGACAGCCGCCGCCTCACCGCGGCTCACACGCTCGCTGAGATTGATATTAGCTTGAGGCATTACGCTGTCAGAAATTTTTCACGCAGCGGCGCAACGACGCAGCGAAAGACGACAAAACAGTGTTCGCTGCGTCGTTGCGCCACTGCGTGAGAATCCCTTTCAAACCTGCTTCAGCACTTCACGCGCGATGATGATGCGCTGGATCTCCGATGTGCCCTCGCCAATCGTGCACAGCTTCGAGTCGCGCCAGTATTTCTCGGGAGGATAGTCTTTTGTGTAGCCGTATCCACCGTGTACCTGAATCGCTTCTTCACAAACCTTGACGCTGACCTCTGACGCATACAGCTTCGCCATCGAAGACTCTTTCGTAGTCTTCCTGCCATTGTCCTTCATCGACGCCGCGCGATACATCAACAAACGCGCCGCATCGATCTGCGTCGCCATGTCAGCGAGCTTAAACTGAATCGCCTGAAACTCCGCGATCGGTTTGCCAAACTGCTGCCGCTCTTTCGCATAACGTACCGCCGACTCATACGCGCCCTGCGCGATTCCAACTGCTAGCGCCGCGATCGAGATGCGACCGCCGTCGAGCACTTCCATAGCGTTAACGAATCCCATTCCTTCTTCGCCGAGCAACTGATCGTCAGGAACCAGGCAGTCTTCAAAAACAACACTCGCCGTCTCCGATGCGCGCAGTCCGAGTTTGTTCTCTTTCTTCGAAGGCGAGAATCCTTTCATTCCCTTTTCGAAAATGAACGCGGAAATACCTTTACTTCTTTTCGATTTATCCGTGACTGCCATCGCGACACACGTGTCTGCGTGGATGGCGTGAGTGATGAAGTTTTTCGAACCGTTAACGAGCCAACCACGATCCGCGCGCACCGCAGTCGACTTCGTTCCCGAAGCATCTGATCCCGCGCTCGGTTCAGTGAGTCCCCATGCACCGAGATGTTCACCACTTGCCAAAGGCTCGAGATACTTCCGGCGTTGCGCTTCAGTGCCGTACTGGTAAATGTGATTCGAGCAGAGCGAATTATGCGCGGCCACCGAGATGCCGACCGATCCATCAACACGCGACAGCTCTTCGATGATCGTGGCGTACTCAACATAACCCATGCCTGCGCCGCCGTACTGTTCGGGAAAGATCACGCCGAGCAAACCAAGCTCTGCGAGTTGCGGTTTCAACTCGATCGGAAAATGCTGAGACTCATCCCATTCCATTACGTGAGGCGCGATCTCCGACTCCGCAAACTCGCGCACACTCATCTTGATCTGTTGTTGCTCTTCACTTAACTCAAATTGCATAGTGCTTTGTTTTTACCTCTTTTTCATCAATCTCGCCACTTCCGAAGGAGACAACAACCGCCAGTACCCGGGCTTGAAACCTTCATCATTCAGAAAACCGATCCGCACACGACGCAGCTTCAACACTGAATGACCGATCAACTCAAACATGCGACGCACCTGCTGGTTGCGTCCCTGGTGAAGCAACACTTCGTACCAAGCGTTCGTTTGCGTCTCATTCAGCTTCTTGATCTTTGCGGGCGCAGTGCGCGTACCGTCTTCGAGAGTGACTCCGCGTCGCAGTCTCTGAATCCCACTTTCAGTCGGTACTCCTTTTACTTTGACTTCGTAAACTTTTTCGACGCGATTGCGAGCGGCGGTGATGAAATTCGTGAAGTCGCCATCGTTCGTGAGTAATAAGAGACCTTCCGTGTTGAAGTCGAGCCGTCCAACCGGATGCAACTTCCCGAGCGAAGGCGGTAACAACTCCGTCACTAACGGACGACCTTCAGGATCAGAAACACTCGATAGATAACCTTTTGGTTTGTTGAGCAGGACGTAGACTTTTTCGCGAGTCTGAAGTTGAGGATTGATGAGCTTGCCGTTGACCTTGATGTGATCCTTCTCGGGATCAGCCTTCGAGCCAAGTTCCTTAACTACTTCGCCATTGACCGTAACGCGCCCCGCGGCGATCAACTCTTCCGCGTGCCTTCTCGAAGCCACTCCGGCCGCGGCGATCAATTTTTGCAGACGCTGCTCCATGCTCGAAAGAATTCTCTCGCAGCGGCGCAACGGCGCAACGCGAGTCAAAAGTACTTCTGCAATTCGTGCACCGTCGCGCCGTTGCGCCGCTGCGAGAGAAACTCTTAGCTCCCGCCGCTCAAGTCGTGGAAGTCTTCTACACTGGGCAGCTCGGATAAATCCTTCAGTCCGAATTGCAGCAAAAACTCTTTCGACGTGCCGTACATCATCGGACGCCCGACAGTTTCTTTGCGTCCCTTAGCTACGATCAATTTCTTGTCGAGCAGAGTTTTGATAGATGATGGCGACTGAACACCACGTATTTCGAGAATCTCAGGTACTGTCACCGGTTGTCGGTACGCGATCACTGCGAGCGTCTCGAGCGATGCGATCGTGAGTTTGGCACTGGGCCGAGTCTTCAGAAACGCACGCACGTGCTCGTGATACTCAGGCCGAGTCGCAAACTGCCAACCGCCCGCAACTTCACGCAACTGCAAACCACCGTTGCGTCCATTAAACTCTTCCGCGAGTGCAGCAACTGTCTCACCGACGACTTGTTTATCTTCCTTGAGAACGTCAGCAATCATTTTCACGCTCAACGGCTCATCGGACACGAAGATCAACGCCTCGATGATCGCAGCGCGTTCAGACTGGCTCTGCGGCGCAGACAACGGCCCCTCATCATCTTCTTCGGTTGGCGTTGGCGATGACTGCTCAGCTTCAGCAACCATCGCGGCGAGTTCGCGGCTCGCCTCTTCATTCAGCGCCGCCTCGTCGAGCGACCCCTGATTCACATTCTCTTCGTTAGTTGCCATCTCCACCTGCTGCGCGCGCGATGATGTCACCAAAAGTTTCGCGCTGAAATAGTTTGACTTCAGTTGTTCTCACCAGCTCCAATACCGACAAAAATGCCAGCACAAGTTCCCGACGCGACCGCGCGCGCTCAAAGAACAGACGCAGGTTGAGCTCGCCCGACGACATCACCATGTTGCGCAAACGTTCGAGCATCTCCGCCATCGAGATCTCTTCACGTTCGATCTCGAGCAACTTCTCTTCCTTGTGTCGCGCGAGGATGTCCTGAAAAACTTTGAGCAGATCGAATAACCCCACCGCTACTTCCGGATTGTTCTTGTCAGTCTCCAACTCCGCGCGCTTGAAAACAGCCTGTTCGACAGTCGCGCGCGACCAGAGCATCTCGGCGGCGGCTTTGTATTTCTGATACTCGAGCAACTGGTTCACTAAATCACTACG
>DATEWS010000181.1:0-2082 GCA_035257785.1 Pyrinomonadaceae bacterium | reverse complement strand
ACACCCGCGATCCGTCCCGCCGTGTCGAATATTCCCGATCCGGAACTGCCGCCGGAAATGTGAAATGGCGACGAAACTGTAATGACATCGCCGCTGCCCCAGATCGAAGTGTTGCCGCTTATAGTCGCAAATCCCTCATCGTGCGGGCGACTAAGTTTCTTTACCGCGCCGTTAGGATGATGCACGCCGAATACTTCCTCCGGCGGAGCAGGTAAATCGTGCCTCATCTGTATGGACGGAATCCCGGCGGGCGCCTCTGCCAGTCGAAGCAGGCTATAGTCCAGCGATCTATCGATGTTTTTGTGGCCCAGAACCTCCACCACTTTGTAGAACCGCGGTTCATAGGGAGCAGGACGGTTGCCATCCTCATCAGTCAGGTAATTGAAGATGACCGAACTGCTCAACGCTTCTTCCGGTGAATGGCAGTGACCCGCTGTCAGGATCTTGTCTGAATCAACCAATGTCACTGAACACGTTGAGAGATGATCTCCTTCAGCAGTCACAATCATTCCAACACTGCGCGCAACTTCGGCGCGTACATCGGTCGCGGGAGTGGCACGAGCGGAGTTTTCCCAGTTTGGCGGATTGACGCAGTACCACCATGGATCGTAAGTCGGTTCAGAAAAAGCGGGAGGCTGATAGAACGGATCGCAATTCGAGATGCTCGGATGACCGGGATCGCCGGCCATACTTTCGCCTCGTCCGTAGCGGTCCATCTCCACACGTCCGTTATGTGGACCAGCGGGGATGTAATTGATCTCAACGCCTCCCGGAAAAGCGTAGACGTTGATCGGCCTGGTCCAGAACGATGGTCCATCGGCGGCGGTAAACTCATCGATGTCGTAACCGAGGTCTACCTGCAACTTGTCACCGGGTTTGAAGTCAGGGTTCTGGAAGTGAAGCATCAGCAACTTGGTCCCGCCAGGCGCAGCAGGAGGATCGAACGTGGTCGTCGGTCCTGGTCCAATGACCAGTGGCGCGCCCAGAACCTGGACCGTACCAGTGTTGTGTGACATCTCACTTCTCCTTACAGCTTGTCAGGTTGCGGACGCGACACTTTCAGAGACATTCATACGGATCGACCCGGACGCCGCGTTACGGTACTGACTCTGTCCAACAGAGATTTTGACTGAGCCAAAGCCCCTAAGCTGTTCGCCGTTACCTCGTGCGCTTGCCCTGGATCTGTTCGACGTCCATGCTTACCGATCCCGACTTCGGATCAGTGACTGTGTAAACAGCGGTGATGTTCAGCGGTTGATTACTGATGATCTCGAGGAAGCCGACTGAGAGCGGGCCTTTCGAGCCGGTTGTACCACCGAGAAGCAGTTCATTCAGCCGGCAGCAATCATCCATGGTTGCCGAGTGTGGCGGCAGGACGATCTTGTCCGACGCCTGGCGCACTGCGAACCGTGGCTCACGACCAGTGACTGCTCCCGCGAAGATGACGGGAATCACATGCTTCTCGATCTTCACTTCACTTTCGAGATAGTTGTGAATGTTTATCTCGGTCGCGTAAGCACCGGGCCTCACAGAGACGCAATGACAATCGCACTCGTCCTGAACTCCACAGAGGAACTTCACGCTGTAAACAAACCTGCCGAAACCTTCAGGAACCGGAAGCGGAACGACGATCGGCGGTCGATCGGGTTGAGTAACAACTACGCCCGGAGGATTGGGTGAGTCTGGATCCCAACACAAGTCAATGCTGTAAGAGCCATCGCCGTTATCACGCACCGCGCCAGCCGGCGTGCTGCCGGGTTGTCCCGTAACCTGGAACGCGTCAGCGCGGCCTGGTCCAAGGTGATTGCCGTAACGATCGCGCGGAGTCATCGTTGCGCGCACGAGCACACAGCCACCTGGTCCAGTTCCGATCGGATCGGTTTTGACGTCAGTGTTGCCGGGATCGATACCGATGGAGACGTATGTGCTCCATGAGGCTTCGCGCGTGCCGGTGCATTCTTCGCCGTATGTGGCAACAGCGTGGAAAGTGTAGGTGCCTTCGAAGAGTGCCAGGTCCGTGAGGGGTCTGCCAAAGACTCCGTCGGGCTCGAGCGCGCCATCACCATCAACATCGCCGTCGTC
>DATEWS010000180.1:0-7325 GCA_035257785.1 Pyrinomonadaceae bacterium | reverse complement strand
ATGCAGCCGCAGCGCTTCACCAATTTGTTCACCAACTGTGAAGACAGGATTGAGTGACGTCATCGGATCCTGGAAGATCATCGCGATGTCGTCGCCCCGCATCTCGCGCATCTTGGCGTCGGAGAGTTTCAGCAGGTCTTTGCCGTCAAAAAGTATTTCGCCGTTGACGATCTTTCCGGGTGGCGCGATCAGTCGCATCACGGACAGCGCCGTCATCGATTTCCCACAACCAGACTCACCGACGAGTCCCAGCAACTCGCCGCGATCGAGATAAAAGCTGACGCCATCAACCGCGCGGACGAGTCCGCTTCGAGTCGGAAAGTGTGTTTGAAGATTTCGGACTTCGAGCAGGTGGGCCATCATTTAGAAATAGAAGTTATATTCGAGTTGCATCCACATCGAGACGCGATTTCCATCTTTGGTTGCGGGAGTGAATCGTATCTGCCTGGCAGCTTGAATGGAAGCCTCGGTCAATCCATGAGGCAAACCTTGAATAACATTCACGTTGGTGACCTCTCCGGTCTTTGAGAAAAGGACCCGCAGAATCACAGTGCCACTGACTCTGTTTTTTACCGCCTCGTTGGGGTACAAAGGCTCCGGCTTACTGATGAGCCGCGCTTTTGTGGTGACTTCCTTTCCTCTGTAGATCCGTTCGCCATCAAGCATCAAAGGCAAGCCGGGGCCATCAACCACCTCGGTGGCGTTCCTTGGTTTACCGAACTTGATGGATGAAAAGAATTGACTCACTGCGACATTAGTGGCGCTCGAACCACTGGCGGCAAAGCGATAGAGACGCCGCGGCCCGGCGAAGAACTGGACCGTTGCGTCGCGCGATGAATATTCCCTGCCGCGGATGCCGTTGATCGTGAGATCGCGTGCGGTCTTTAGGTCATAATTCGAGTTCGCTGTTTCCTCGGCGATAAAATCCTCCAGCGACTGGCCGGGCTCAGGATTTACAAACACATCGATGCTATAAACCACGCCGTCAAGCAAAGTGTTGAGGTTTCGTTCCATTCGATTACGCGTAACCCTGCTGGTCATCGCCGGCATCGTTGGTAAGGCGACTGAAAACTCCTCGTACTTGATGGTATACACGTCCCACGTTAATTGAGGCGATGGCTGATTGCGCGCGTCACGCTCCAGGACTTCCTGCGCCCTAATGACCGGTGTTATCAGGAGCAACGTGCAGAGTAACAACAATATTCTGTTCATAGCTGCTTCAATAGAGATTGAAGTTGTATTCGAGCTGGTACCACATAGAAACGTATTTGCCGTCTTTCATAGCAGGAATGAACTTGATTTTTCTGGCCGCATCAATGGCATTCTCTGTTAGACCGGCCGGCAAATCCGAAACGGTACGAATATTAGTTACAGTTCCGTTCGCTGCAAAGACGGCTTTCAAAACTACCGTGCCCACAATCTCTCTCCGCTTGGCCTGTCGCGTATACATAGGTTCCGGCTTCATCGCCAGTATGGCTTTTCGATCAACCTCTCTGCCTACATATATTTTCTCGGTGAATATCTGAGTCGTTGATTGAGGTCCTGGCTCATATGAAACTGCATAACCGTCAGACACTTCAATGGCTTCAGTCTTCTCACTAAACAGCAGTGAGGCAAAAAACGGCTTCACCCTCGGATCGTCCGCCGGCGCGCCAAATGCCTGGACTTGATAGAAACGATTATTCGTGGCAAAGACCTGCAAGGCGCCACCTAAGGGATGTACGGCCGAATACTGTTTGCCCACAAAGCCGTTTACGGTTACCTCTTTCTCTGTGGTCCTGTCCCAGCGCGCGCTTGAGATTGCTTTGACGAAGTTCTTGAATGTTTGCTTCGGTCTTCCATCTTCAAGAATAGAGATTGTGTAGACTACTCCGTCAGCATATGCCCCGATCTGACGCTCGCGACTGATAAGTAATTCGTCCGAGCTAACGTCATCTATGGTGGCCATTGCCGGCTGGAGCGGCAACTTGATCGAAAAATCCTCGCCTTTGATTGTGTACCTCTGCCACGAAGATGCATTTTGAACGCTGCCGTTTTCCTGTGCCGCAACAGCACTCGCAAGTAGGAGCAGCAAACAGAGCAGTGAGGAAATATGTTTCATATCTAGAGTCTCAACTTATCCATGCGTGCGTTTTCGTAGGCGCCATCCTCGGCGGGATAACGCAACGACTTAGCGATCGTTCCTTTCTCTTTCGCGAGTGACCAGACGATGCTCTCGCCTGCCGGCAGTATGTTTGGCTTAGATGCGAATACAGGATCCTTGAATGCCTGTTCGGCGTCAATCGGCTGCCAGCCTTTCGACTTGAGCATTCCGATCAGGTCGTTAAGGAAGAGGCCGTTCAGGAGATTGAAGTGCACCAACACCGTATGCTTCACCGGACGACCAAGAACGCGACGCGCGAGCGTGTCGTAGTACTCAGCGCGTGCCCACATGTGTTCCATGTAAAAATCGCGGTACGGTTTCACATCAGCGTTTGGATCTTTTTTCAGACGCGCTGTCAGACGCTGGTCGACGAGCCAATCGGAGTTGTCGATCGTGACGTGGCCAACGCTATAGCCGTGCTCAGATAAAAAAGCGCGCATCGAATCGCGCTTCTCGAGGGTGTCCCCTTCCTTCAACGCGGGGAAGCGAAAATACTTTTGGAAGCGCGGAAAGGGTTTGAGCAACTCCTCAGCACGAAGGATGTCCTGGAGATAGTCTGCGACCACTGTGTCACGCGAATTGTAGTTGCGATGTGAGTAGGTGTGATTGCCAATGAGATGACCAGCCTTGTCCCACTGCGTGAGAAGCTGCTTGCCTTCGTCGCTGTCGACATTGCGGCCGATGACGAACGCAGCCGCCTTGATCGAATGTGATTGCAGCGTGTTGAGGATCGATTCGTTGCGTTCCGCCGCGGTTAGCTTGACGGGGTTCCGCCAGTTGAAGTCGTCCATGGTGATGGAAAACTGTGGCGCCGCTGGTCTGAACGCGAATGCGGGAACGCCGCCGAGACCAAATGCCGTGGTTGCCAGGCTTAGCGACTTCGTGAAATCTCGTCGGTTCATCATAGGTCTCCAGGAATTCTCTCACAGCGGCGCAGTGGAAGAGCGCGTCGTTGCGCCGTTGCGACAGAAACCTTCTATAAAGTTGACGTTTCCCGATACTCACCCCAAACACGTCGCAACGTATTGCTTATCTCACCGACAGTCGCGTACGCCTCGACACAACCGAGTATGTGCGGCAAAAGGTTCTCATCCGTCTGCGCCGCTTGTTCGAGTCTGTTCAGTGCATCGCTGCTGAGTTTGGCATCGCGACGCGCGCGCAATGCTCGCACGCGTTCCACTTGCGCTTGCTCCAACGCCGGATCGATCCGCAGCACATTCACCGGAGAATCCTCTTCAACCTGAAAACGATTCACTCCAACGACGACCTGCTCCTGCGTTTCGATCGCTTTCTGATAACGGTACGCGGATTCCTGTATCTCGCGCTGCACGTATCCGGTTTCAATTGCACGCAGCATCCCGCCCATCGCTTCAATTTTTTTCAAATACTCGAGCGCGCCTTGTTCGATCTCGTCCGTCAGGTGCTCAATCGCGTACGAACCCGCGAGCGGATCCGCAGTGTCTGTAACTCCCGACTCGTACGCAATCACCTGCTGCGTGCGCAACGCGACGCGCGCCGCCGTCTCAGTCGGCAACGCGAGTGCTTCGTCCATCGAGTTTGTATGCAACGACTGCGTTCCACCCAAAACAGCTGCGAGCGCCTGGATCGTTGTGCGCACCACGTTCACTTCGGGTTGTTGCGCAGTCAACGATGACCCGGCTGTCTGCGTGTGAAATCTCAACATCAACGAACGCGGATCGCGTGCCTTGAAACGATCGCGCATGATGCGCGCCCACAAACGTCGCGCCGCGCGATACTTCGCGATCTCTTCGAGCAGGTTGTTGTGCGCGTTGAAAAAGAACGAGACGCGCGGCGCGAAGTCGTCGATCTCGAGTCCGGCCGCGAGCGCTGCTTCCACGTAAGTGATTCCGTCGGCGAGTGTGAATGCAACTTCCTGAACCGCGGTCGAACCGGCTTCGCGAATGTGATAACCGCTGATCGAGATCGTGTTCCAGTTTGGGACTTCGCGAGCGCAGTAAGCGAAGATGTTGGTGACGAGACGGAGCGACGGCGAGGGCGGATAAATGTAAGTGCCGCGCGCGATGTACTCTTTCAAAATGTCGTTTTGCAGTGTGCCTCTGACTTTGCTGAACGGAACACCCTGCTTGCGCGCCACCGCGAGATACAACGACAACAGGATTGCCGCCGTCGAGTTGATCGTCATCGAGGTTGAAACTTCGCCCAGTGGAATGTCCGCGAACAGTCGCTCCATGTCTTCGAGTGAATCGATCGCTACGCCGACTTTTCCCACTTCACCGATCGACAACGGATCGTCAGAGTCGAGTCCGATTTGCGTCGGCAGATCGAAGGCGACCGACAGACCAGTCGTGCCTTGTGCGAGAAGATATTTATAACGCGCGTTTGACTCTTCAGCCGTCGCGTAACCAGCGTACTGGCGCATGGTCCAAAGCCGCCCGCGATACATGTTTTTGTAAATGCCGCGCGTGTAGGGAAACTCGCCCGGATCGCCAAGATCTTTCTCATAATCAATCGCGCGCGTGTTCTGAGGATTGAAATTAAC
Source organism: Pyrinomonadaceae bacterium (assembly GCA_035257785.1). Lineage (GTDB taxonomy): Bacteria > Acidobacteriota > Blastocatellia > Pyrinomonadales > Pyrinomonadaceae > PSRF01. The sequence goes on along the minus strand of DATEWS010000180.1, from coordinate 2,661 downwards.
CGGAGGCTCTTTCGATTTCGTTACCATGCGTGGTAAGCGTAGCATATGGCGGCGATGAATACGGTGCGGGTTAACAAAAAAGGCGCGGATCGAGTCAGAAACGGCCATTTGTGGATCTACCGGAGCGATCTCGTTGCCGCTGATGCAACGGGCGGTTCAGTGGTTTCCGTCACAGACGAGCGGGACAATTTTATCGGCCAGGCGCTGTATAGCGACGCGTCGCAGATCGTTCTGCGATTTCTGACGCAGAGTAATGAAGAGATCGATCGCGCATGGTGGCAGCGAAGAATCAGAGAAGCTGCTGCTCGTCGCCGAGGCATTCCGGCGGACACAAACGCCTATCGCCTGATTTATTCCGATGGCGACTTGTTGTCTTCGCTGATCGTCGATCGCTACGACGACGTGCTCGTGATGCAGACGTTGTCGCAAGGCACTGACGCCGTCAAGTCGTTGCTGTTGGAAATACTAATCGAAGAATTTAATCCGCGCGCCGTGATTGAACGAAACGATGCGCGCGTGCGAGATCTCGAAGGACTGCCGCTGATCTCGGCGACTGTCTACGGCAATTCTCCGGCTGAGCTGGAGATTCAGCAGCACGGGCTGCGTTTCCGCGTCGAGCCGCTCGGCGGACAAAAGACGGGATCGTTTTTGGACCAACGCGAGAATCGTCTCGCAGCGCGTGCCGCCGCCGCGACGACAAACAAACGACGCGCGCTTGATTGCTTCACTTTCAACGGCGCGTTTGCGCTGCATCTCGCAAGTGTGTGCGAGAACGTGATTGGCATTGACATCTCGGGCGATGCAGTTGCCGCGGCGCGCAAGAATGCCTCGCTCAACGATCTCAACAACGTTGAGTTTCGCGAAGCGAATGTCTTCGATGCGTTGCGTGAGTTAGAAGCGGGTGGTGAGCGTTTCGACGTGATCGTGCTCGACCCGCCTGCGTTTGCGAAGAATCGTGCCAGCTTGAAAGCTGCGATTCGCGGTTATAAAGAGATTAACTTACGCGCGCTGAAGCTGCTGCATCCGGGTGGTGTGCTGGTAACGTGCACGTGCTCGTACCACGTGTCGGAGGAGTTGTTTCTCGAGATCGTAAATCAGGCCGCGCTCGACGCGCACCGGCGCGTGCAGGTGATTGAGAAGCGCATGCAGGCCGCGGATCACCCGGTGTTGCTCGGCATGCCTGAGACTTATTACTTGAAGTGTTTGATTGCGAGAGTGATATGAACCACGGATAACACAGATCGTAAAACCGATCCGTGTTATCCGTGGCTTGGTTTTAGTTCACGCCTGGGTCGTTCTCCACGACGATCTTGGTTGTGTAGTCCTTGCCGTTGACGGTTAGTTTCAGGTTGTAGGTGCCGGCTTCCAGCGGCAGTCCTTGCGCGAGGAGATTGCCAAAGCCGCCGCCTCCGCCGCCACCACCTCCACCGCCACCAAAACCACCACCACCCGGCGGACGCTGAGGCGGATCGCTGCGAAGGTTCCACTGCACTCTGTTCAATCCAACCTCGTTCGTGCCGACGATGTTTCGGACCACCTTACCCGAGTAATCAGAGATCGTCATTTTCACTTCGCCCGACGGAGCAGACTTCAGGTAGTAAGTAATCGCAGTTCCGGGAGCCGGATTTATGCCGCGGAAGAGTTTCGCGCCCCCCCAGTAACGACCGAGCCGAGGATCGTTTTGCCAGATCGTTCCCGGCCTCACGTCAAAGAGTGTCACTTCCGAGTCGAGCACCTTCTTCTCCGTCATCTGTTGTAGCGGCGTGATGTCGTCGAGAATATAGATGCCGCGACCATGAGTGCCCACGATCAAATCGTTGTCGCGCGGATGGACCAAAATGTCGTCAACACGCAGCACCGGCATGCCGGACATAAACGGCTTCCATTCGCCGCCGCCGTTGAGCGAGATGTAAAGACCATACTCAGTGCCGACGTAGAGCAGATCTTTGTTCTTCGGATCTTCGCGAACAACGTTGACCGTGCCCCACTTCGGAAGATTGTTGACGAGCGAAGCCCACGTTGCGCCGTAGTCGCGAGTGACGAAGAGATACGGCTTGAGATCGTCGAGACGATGCCCATCAACCGCGAGATAACAAGTACCCGCGTCGAAGTGCGAAGGCTCAACTCGCGAGATGTGATATGTGTCGCCAATTCCCGGCACGTTCTTCGAAACGTTGGTCCAGGTTGCGCCGCCATCGCGACTCACCTGAACGTTGCCGTCGTCAGTGCCGGCCCAGAGGATGCCGGGAAGCTTCGGCGACTCAGCGACAGTCACAACATAACCATAGCCAGTGTAACCATCGTGTTTCGAAGCCATCGGATCCTTGCCGGGGACACCCATGATCGGGAGTGTGTTGCGGTCGATCTGTTTGGATAGATCGATCGTAGCGGTCCAGGTATCGCCACGATCCAGCGAACGGAAGAGACGATTACCACCGGCATAGACCACGCGGGGGTTGTGCGGCGAGAGAACAAGCGGCGTGTTCCAGTAGAAACGATAGACCTCATTCGCAGGTGGTGTCGGCACCACGTTCGACTGCAAATTCGCGCCGCCGCCAAAGCCGCCAAATCCCTGCGCGGCTGCGAATGCAGCGAGTTGAGCCTGCGTATCGGGAGTCGGTGACGCACCGGGCGAAGGACTGGGACTCGCAGCCGGCTGAC
>DATEWS010000179.1:0-5009 GCA_035257785.1 Pyrinomonadaceae bacterium | reverse complement strand
CGACGCTACCGCGTTACGGTACTGACGGTGTCCAAGAGTGACTTTTGAGGCAAGGCGACGCCGAACGCCTTCGTCGTTTATTTATTCAAACTCTTCGAACCGTTTAAGTCTGTGAGTAGTTTTTCGACGACGGCGAAGTCTATCGGTTTGACGATGTGGTAGTCGAAGCCGGCTTCGTAGGAGCGGCGGCGGTCTTCTTCCTGGCCCCAGCCGGTTAGCGCGACCAACACAACACCATTACATTCCGGAGCGTTGCGAATCAGGCGCGCGGCATCGTAGCCGTTCATTCGCGGCATGCCGAGATCCATGAAGACGAGTTCGGGTTTCGAGCTTTTTGCTGTTTCGAGCGCTTCGACTCCGTCGTGTGCCAGAGAAACTTCGTGTCCGAGCATCTCGAGCAGCATCGCGAGACTGTCGGCTGAATCGCGATTGTCGTCCGCGACGAGTATGCGACGAGCTTCGGTTGCGCGCTCGTTAGTGTCATTTACTGACGTACTTTGCCCATCCGGTTTCGCAACGATCACCACGGGCAGTCGCACGACGAACTCACTCCCATGTCCCGGACCATCACTGTGCACCTCAACACTTCCACCATGCATTTGGACCAGTTGGCGAACCAGGGTGAGACCGATTCCCAGTCCGCCTTGTGAGCGCTCCAGCGATCGATCAACCTGCATGAAGATGTCGAAGATGTTTGGCAACTTATCAGCCGGAATTCCGATGCCGGTGTCGCGCACTCTGACGATGATCTCATCACCCGCCTGCTCGGCGTGAAACCGGATCTCACTTCCCTTTTCACTGTACTTCGAAGCGTTGTTCAGCAAGTTTGAGAACGCCTGCGCGAGCCGCACGGGATCACCATCGATCAGCACGGGTTCAGTTGGCAACGAAACGAGCAATTGCTGTTCGGCAGCTTCGATGAGCGGACGACTTGTTTCGGTCGCGCGGTTAACTACGGTCGCGAGCTCGACAAACTCCTTGCGCAGCTCGAGCTTGTTGCGACTAATGCGTGAAACATCCATCAAGTCGTCAACCAGACGTTTCATCTGCTGAAGCTGTCGTTCCATCATCCCGCGCGCGTGTTCCAGCGTCGCCGGATTGCCGGCCGCTAAACGCATCAACTGCAAACCGTTGTTCATCGGCGCGAGCGGATTTCGCAGCTCATGGGCCAACGTCGCCAGGAACTCATCCTTGCGACGATCCTGATCGCGCAACTGTTCAATCAACGTTGCAATCGACTCTTCAACGCGCTTGCGTTCGGTGATGTCCTGGAACATCACTGCCACGCGATGCTGGTGCGGCTCGCCGATACGCTGAATAAAGATGTCGTACCAGCCAACCAGTGGCTCGACTGTGATCTCGTATTCGAAACGCGTTGCTTCACCAGTCAGAGCGACGCCACCATATATTCCGAGCCACGGAACTTCGTCGCCAACGACGATTTGACGAATAGTTTTCCCAACCATTCCGAGCGGCAGACCGGTGTGTTTATAAAACGCTTCATTCGTCTCCAACACCAGATAGTCGATCGCGTTTTTGCCGGTTTCGTCGAACATTACTTCCGCGATCATCAGCCCTTCGTCCATCGATCCGAGCACGGTGCGATACTTCTCTTCGGATTCGCGCAAGGCTTCTTCAGCTTCTTTGCGACGAGTCACGTCGCTCGCGGTTCCGAGCCACTCGCGAATCTCGCCTTTGTCGTCGAGGATCGGAATTGCGCGCGAAACCGTCCACCCTAAACTTCCGTCGCGACGTATTACGCGATGCTCGATCTCAAACTTGGCACGGTTTCGAGTGGCAAGGTTGATTGCCGAGATCAGTCGCTGCTGATCGTCCGGGTGGATGTACTTTTGTAACCACTCACCGCTGGGCCGATCAGTATCGGCAATAAACTCACGCCCTTCGAGCTGGCGCATCTCCTTCCAGTCAGGACTCATGCGATAGACTACGTCAGAACTGGCTGTAATAAAGGCCCGATAAAGTGTTTCGCTTTCGCGCAACTCACGAGCTACTCGAGCGCGCTCGATACTTTCCCAACATCGCGCAGTCACGAGTCGAACGAGCTCGATCTCGTCCTCGGTCCAATTCCGCGGCGTCCGCATGTGCACGGCCATCGCAGCGACAAGCCTTCCGCGCTTGTGCAGCGGCACACAGATGCATGATTGAATTTGTGCTGTCTTGTGTGCCGACAGATCTTCAATCGGAGGTGTATGTGTATCGATGTCGTTGATAACGAAGGGCCAGTCGTTGCGCATTGACTGCAACACTTCGGAGCCGAACTCAGAAAACTTCCATTTACCAACAAGACTCTTCACGTCGAAACTGCGTCGATAGTTTCCCGCGACGTACATCGTGTCTTCATCAGACTCAACGTCGACGTAAGCACATCGATCCACGTCGAGGTGCCGGCCGAGGATTCGCGCCGCTTTGTTAGTAATCTCTTCGGGATCATCAAGGGGACGAATCGCGTCGTCGAGTTGGACCAGAAACAGGTTCTTTGCTTCCGCGCGTTCACGCTCGCGTTCCGCGCGGCGGCGTTCGTTACGCATCTGAGCCAGGGCGATGCTGCTGCCTACGCGAGCCATTAGTTCGCGTGCCGCGAAAGGCTTCACGAGATAATCATCAGCACCTGCTTCCAAACCTTCGACACGCGAGTCTTCGCCGGCGCGCGCCGAGAGCATCACGACAGGAATTGATTGGAGTCGAGCGTCTGCGCGCAGCGCGTTCAGCAGGCCGAAGCCGTCCAGCTCCGGCATCATCACGTCCGCGAGAACGAGATCCGGTTCGTGCTCGCGCGCGGCAAGTAAAGCCGCGGCGCCGTTGTCGACTTCCACAACCTCGTACTCGCTGCTCAACAATCGATGCACGTAATCGCGCATGTCGGAATTGTCGTCAGCCAGCAACACTTTTTTGCGTGGCCCCGTTTTGGTGCCAGGCGGAGCGATGACGGGCAGATCGGTTGTTTCCGATGTAACGTCATCGGTTGGTCGCAACCAGCGTAAAGCCTCGTCGACGTAGGATTGACTGCGCAATCCCGTTGAAGGAAGCTGTCGCTCAGCGCCGATACGTTCCGCGGGGAGGTGAGCTTTGCCGAGCGGGATTGAAACTGTAAAAGTAGTGCCGCGATCGACTTCGCTCTGGACACTCACATCTCCGCCGTGCAGTTTTACCAGTTCCTGGACCAGCGCGAGGCCGATGCCCGAGCCTTCATAGCTACGACCGAGCGCGCCTTTCACGCGATGAAAACGTTCGAAGATGCGCGGCAGGGCTTTTGCGGGTATGCCGGTGCCGGTGTCGGTAACCGAGAGCTCGGCCGTTTCGCCTGCTTGCCGGAGTTTGACTTTGATCCCGCCGGCCAAAGTGAACTTGAAAGCGTTTGACAACAAGTTCAGGACAATCTTTTCCCACATCTCGCGATCGACAAACACCGGCTCCGGCAACGGTTCGCAATCAACGGTGAATGTTAGCCCTGCGCGTTCGACGGCCGAGCGGAAGTTCGAAGCCAGTTCTGTTGTCAACTCAGCAAGATTGACTGGCTCGTAGACCGCTTCAATACGGTCCGATTCGATCCGCGAAAAGTCGAGCAGCGTATTGACTAGTTTTAGCAGGCGTAAACTGTTGCGATGGGCCAACGACAGACGCTCGTGAACGTCCTGCGGCAGGAAAGGTTCGCCCATGGCGTCCTGCAATGGACCAAGCATTAGCGTGAGCGGCGTGCGGAATTCATGCGAGACATTCGAGAAAAACGCAATCTTCGCGCGATCGATTTCCGCGAGCGCTTCAGCTCGTTTTCTTTCTTCCTCGTAGGCGCGCGCGTTTGCGATTGCGGTTGCGATCTGAGTAGCGGCGAGTTCAATGAAGCTGAGGTACGACTCGTCCAGTCGCAAACGCGAGCTGATTCCGGCGATCAATAAGCCGGCAGGTTGATGAGGAACGTTCGAACGAATCAGTGTTACGACTGCTTCGCGCGGCGGATTGGACCAGGGTCCAAGCGGAACGGCAGCGCCAAATCGTGCTGCGAGATCAGCGACAGTCTGAGCTGTTTCGCTTTGCAACGTGTGTGATAACGGCCACGACTGTTCGCGATCGAGATTGATTGTGAGCGGACTCAGCGACGTTCCAACGCTGATGCCGGCGGCTCCGGCCAGGCGCATTTGTTTTCCGTCGTCGTCGGTCAGGTAAAGCAAAGCGAACGGAACGTCTTTAGAATGGCGGTCAAGAGTTGTCGCTGCAACCGCGCAAGCCTCTTCGGCAGTCTTCGCTTCGATCGCTCGCGTGCCGAGATCGCGGAGGACAACAATGCGTCGTTCACCGACTACCTTTTCGCTAATCTCATGCACCGTTGCGATCACGCCGCCGATGGCACTCGCGGCTGTGTCGTCGGGCACGGGGCTGTACGCGATCGTGAAATGAGTTTCTTCAGTGAAGCCGTAACGATTGAGCTCGAGTTGGATGTCTTCCATCCAGGTGGCTGGCCCGCCATTAAACGGAGTCTCGATCAAAGGGCGCAGGATGTGCCAGATCTCAGCCCAGCATTCAGAGGTTGGCCGTCCGAGAAATTGCGGGTGCTTGGTGCCGAGGATTGGACGATAGGCGTCGTTATAAAGCTGGCAGAATTGTGGTCCCCACCAAAGCAGTATTGGAAAACGGTTGACGAGCAGAAAGCGCGTCATCGTTTTCAGGGTCGGCGACCACGAATCGAGCGGGCCGAGCGGCGTTTGGGACCAGTCGTGCGCGCGGATGAGTGCTCCCATCTCGCCGCCTCCAGTCAACCAATCAGGGCTCGATTGAGGAACAGATTTGACGTTGCTACTCATAAGGGGGCAGAACAGTAACTATCCGGCGTGGGGGTCGGCGTTGTTCGGGGGTTATAAAAGTTTACTGACCTTGAGAGGGAACGCGGCGCTATTACACCACGGCTCACGAGATAAATCCACTATCGATAGCTAGACCAAGTCAGGAAGAGGGGCTTGCCCCCGCTGATGGACTAGTTCAATTAACAGCGGGGG
>DATEWS010000178.1:0-2211 GCA_035257785.1 Pyrinomonadaceae bacterium | reverse complement strand
CGGTGCCACTCTTTGCTACGAAGTCTTCGTCGAGGATCTTTATCATCACCAGACGATACCCAACCAGCGCGTCCGGCTTGCCTTCGAGCTTGCGGCCAAACGTCGATAGTTGCACTTCTTCCAACTGCAACGTGCCGTAAGTAAAAAGATATTCCATTTCAGACTGTTGCTGCGAACTCATTCACAGTTTTCTCGATCTCATCCGCGTTTGAAAATGAGCCTAGACTCTGCGGTGCTCCCAACCACGCACCGGCGATCTGCCCAGTCATTGAGGCGATTGTATCGGTATCGCCGCCTGCTTCGATGATATTACGTAAAAGCAAATCAAATGGAACGCGATCTATTGATCGCGCGGCGTAAAGTGCGAGCGGAACTGAGTCAACGACATATCCGGATGAACCGAACTGACTACCAACCTCTCGGGCCACCCATCGCATCGCCGATCACACCGCCAATGATGCAACTTCGAGCGCGATCCACCATCTCACTCTACGACAACGCAATTCGCAGTCTGCTCAAACCACGAAAACTAAGGTTGGCACGCCATGCGGGAGCGTCATCTAACATCGTCAAACTCGAAGTCCGATCAAGCAACGTAGCGAATGCGATTTCGCCTTCCGTTTGAGCAAGTGCGGCGCCGATGCAGAAATGCATACCGTGTCCGTACGAAAGCGGCATACCCTCGTCTCGCGAAATGTTCAGTGTTTCAGGTTCACTGAATTTCTCAGGGTCGTGGTTCGCCGAGCCGAGGAGGAGAATTACTGTTTGCCCTTTCTTGATCGACTGATCGTGCCATGAGAAATCTTGGGTGACGGCACGTCCGGAGAACTGCACCGGGCTGTCGTATCTCGCAAACTCGCGCACGGCTAACGGCATCAACGCGGGACTCTGTTTGAGAGTCGTGAGCTGAGCGGGATGTTGAAGCAGTGCCAGCATTCCGTTTCCGAGAAGGTTGCGAGTAGTCTCATGTCCCGCGACCAGTAGCAATGTGCATTGGGCCAACAGTTCTTCCTCAGTGAGCACTTCACCCTCTTCCTCAACGCGGAGTAAAAGACTAACCAGGTCATCTCCTTTATTCGCGCGTCGCTCGGGAAGTAGTTTGCGGAAGTATTCCGTAAGGCTGATGAGACTGTTCTGCGCACGTCGTGCGACGTCGACAGGAGCAGTTGCGTTCCCGAAGAAATTAGCAAGATCATCTGACCAGATTTGGAAGACGTGTTGGTCTTCACCGGGGATACCGAGCATTTCCGCAATCACTCTGACGGGCAGCGGATTTGCAAACTCGGTCATGAACTCCATTTCGGTCTTCTCGAGCGCGTGGTCCAATAGCGTCTTGACGACGTGCTGAATACGCGGTCGCAGTCGCTGGATCATGTTGGGCGTAAACTCCTTGTTCAGAAGTTTGCGCAGGCGGCTGTGATGTGGTGGATCGAGAAAGAGCATCCACTTCGAAAAGATCTCGTTGAACCTTGCGAACTCGCCTTGCACTTCGCGTGGGAGCGCAGCCGTGAGTGTGTGACTGCGTTGACTGGAGAGACGCGGATCGTGTAGTCCGGCAACGACATCAGCATAACGAGTTACGAGCCAGGCGCCGCTGCGAAACTTGTCGGTCCAGAGCAACGGCGCGGCGGCACGCAGATGGTTGTAAATTCGGTATGGGTCGGCAATGAAATCTGAATCGAACATTGGATCATCACTTTATCGGAGTGGTTAAATCGCCGCCCAATAATTTTTGCGGGACTTGCTTGAACGTGTATTTGGATGATGAGCGAGCGAGATCGAAAACCCAAATCACATCGAAACAATCTTCCGGCCAATTTGACGGCGCGATCTTTTTCTTGCCGAGTATGTGGGCGGCGATGTCGGGGATGTATTCCCGTTGCCAGCAGATGAGCACTACGCCCTTACACGAGACGACTTCTTCGATCATGCTTTCGAAGTCAGACCTTTGGAAACTGGAGTTGATTTTAAGTTCCAGTTTTTCAGCTAACGGCGTGAGTGTTTCGATCGGACGGCGGCTGCCCTTGCGTCGTAAAGGCTTCGATGCAAACAGGAACTTTGGTTTCGCGAGCGATGCGTGTTGAAAGTGGCCGTTCGCGGGAGCGAGCAGGTTCGCGAGAGCACCGGCTCTTTGCCACCCGCGAACTTCGAGTGATTCTTTATTGCGGTCACCTTCCGCGGTCACGCCGTAGGGTTCGGAATCTTTGGCCG
>DATEWS010000177.1:0-3808 GCA_035257785.1 Pyrinomonadaceae bacterium | reverse complement strand
GGGCCGCAGAGGACCGCAGAGATGACTACCGTGGCTCCTCGCCCTCGATCGTTAATTCACTTTTCACACTGAACAAGCCGGGCACGCCGCGCGCGCGAATGTACGCAATGTTCGCGTCGCCTTTGTTTGCAACGACGCCTTTCAAGGTCGCATGTCCGCGACTGACGATGATGTGAATTGATGGGATCGCCTGAGTCGCATAGCGAAACAGCGGCGAGTTCTGTCCGTAGATTGTGCGGTAAAGCGCTAGTCGCAAACGATCGTCTGACGGTGAAAGTGGTAGCACTTCGATCTCATTCACGACTCTCGACACGCCGTCAATGTCCTTCACACGCGACTCTGCATCCGACTTGGTCGTTGGACGCACGACCTGTCCTCGTAAAACCACAGTGTCGCCCTGCGGCTCGAACTGGAGCCAATCAAACACCCCGTAGTAAGGCAGTGTTACCAGTTCATGACGTATTTGACGAACAAGACGTGGATTAACCTGAGCGTGGACCAACGCCGGACTCATCACCACGAGTAACACCAAAACAGGAACGAACCTTCTCAGTACGATTGCGCACATAACTTCAAAGACCTCCACGCTTGGAGTTCTAAGGTCAAAAGTTCTCGCCTGTGTGAGTATTTAGTTGTGATTTTGTGAACGTCCAAGAAGCACAAAAACAGGAGCAGTAGAGACCGTGCTCTCCTGCTCCTGTTTGCTGCTCCTGCTTGGTTCTTACTGTCCGATCGGCGGGTCGGTGGCAGTCGCCGGTTGGTCGGCGTTGACGTGAATCGTGTTCGTGTCAGAGTCAACGTAATAATGGTTCTTGCCGGTGGCGCTGACTCCGGTTGCGACCTGAGGGTCGGCATTAATCGTGTAACTGGGCTGGGCTGAAGTCGATTTGGGAATGACCTTCATGGTGTAGACATAACCGTCCACAACTGGCGTTGTCCCATCAAAGCGACTGTCGAGGAGGTTTTCTTTGCGCATTTCCTCGAAGGTTCCAAACGCGTTGCGCTGGTGGGCGTTGAAATAGAGCATCTGCTGGTCGGCAATCGAGCGGAGTGTTTTGACTGCCGCCGCTTCATTCGCTGCTTTGATCGCCGACTTATATCCCGCGACGCCCACGCCGATCAGGATGCCAATAATGGCGATAACGATCATCAACTCGATCAGCGAAAAGCCGCGTTGGTTCTTTTTGGTGTTCTTCAGGGGTTTCATAAACTTCTCCTCGGGCACTTACACGAAGCCCTGGGTTCTCGGTTCCGATTTCTGCTCCGCTTGCCCATCCTTCGTACGGGCCTTAGTCTACTACAAGGAGAGCGCGAAGGTCACATCTGAGCGGCAGCCAACTTTTCCGTGCCTCGCGCTCTCTTAGCATGTAGAATGCAGACCAGTTCATGCGGAACCTCGAACCCATCAGTAATGAACAGATAACCAGCGCCAACGCGGTCGAACAGATTGAGCGCCTGCAACGCGCGGTCGAGACGGTTATCAAGGGCAAACCCGAAGCGATTCGACTGGCCATCGTGACGCTGATGGCGGGTGGTCACCTGCTGGTGGAAGACGTTCCCGGCGTGGGCAAAACGACCCTGGCCCACGCGCTCGCACGCGCGCTCGATTGCATTTTTCAGCGCATCCAGTTCACCTCAGATCTGCTGCCGTCAGACGTCATCGGACTCTCGGTTTATAACCAGCACAGCGGACTTTTTGAATGGAAACCCGGGCCGGTTTTCGCGAATGTGGTGCTGGCTGACGAGATCAATCGCACCACTCCGAAGACACAATCAGCACTGCTCGAAGCGATGGCGGAACGACACGTGACCGTCGAAGGCACAACTCACAACCTGCCTGCACCGTTCATCGTTTTGGCGACGCAAAACCCCATCGAACATCACGGCACCTATCCGCTACCGGAGTCGCAACTCGATCGATTTATGTTACGACTTCGCATCGGTTATCCCGCGCCGGCTGACGAGCAACGTATCCTGCGCGATCGCGAGTATACCGATCCACTCGACGATCTCGAGCCGGTGATGAGCGCAGATGAAGTTGTCGAACTGCAACAAGCGGTGGCTTCAGTTTCAGTCGACGATGCCCTCGTTCAATACCTGATGCGCATCGTTGCGGCAACGCGTGATTCGGAGATGCTTGATCTCGGCGTCAGTCCGCGAGGAACGTTAGCGCTGTTTCGCGCGGCGCAGGCGCTGGCTTTAACTGAAGACCGCAGCTATTGCATCCCCGACGACATCAAGCGACTAGTGATACCGGTCTTCGCGCATCGCATCACGGTCAGTTCGCGGTTCTCATCGTCGCTGCGTCGCAGTGAAGAAGCAGAGGCCGTCCTTAACGAAATTCTGAAAACCGTCAGCGTCCCGTTGTGAAGCCAGATCGCGCAGCGTCGACTCCTCAAAAAGCGTCCATGCTCCGCATTGTTCTGGGAACGTTACTCGTTCTCGCCGGACTCGCTTCTGCGCTCGTGACGGTGATGGCGCGGCGCGCCGATCAGAGCGGCCTTGCGGGCGCTGCTGCGATCTTGTCGCTCATCATCGCGTTGTTGTTGACGATCTTTATCGTGCCGCCGTTGGCGCGTTCCGCGCGAGTTGAAGTCGCGAATCTCGATTTTCCTGTCGAGCCGACGAGCGGCGGCGGCGTGTTCCTGGTGATCATCGTCGTCGTCGGGTTTGCGGCCTGGAACACCGGCAACAACCTGCTGTTTCTCGTCTTTTCATTACTTTGTTCGACGCTGTTCGTTGGTTGGATGGCGGCACGCACCTCGTTGCGCGACTTGACTGTTTCCGCTCGTTTTCCCGATCACATCTTTGCAGCAGAAGCGGCGCCCGTGATCGTCACGTTGCGCAACAACAAACGTGCGTTGCCATCGTTCTCGGTTCTGGTTGAAGCGCGTGGTCCAACCAACGACGCCGAAGTCAATTCCAAACGCCGGCGTCGTCATCTCAAACGCGTGCTCGCTTACTTCAGTTATGTGCCACATCGTTCGGCAGCAGAGCAGCGAGTCGAGCAACTGTTTCCGACACGCGGTCACGTGCTGATCGATGGGTTTGAGTTATCGACTCGTTTTCCGTTTGGGTTCTTTCGACGTCGCCGACGTTTGCGTGCGCGCAATGTCGACATCATTGTTTATCCGAAGCCCGAAGTGATCAGCGACGAGCTGCACCTGTTGCCGATGTATGCCGGACGCATGCCGGCACTGCGTCGCGGGGCAGGACACGATCTGTTTTCGATGCGCGACTATCAACCGCAGGACGACTTGCGACACATCGACTGGAAGGCGACAGCGCGGTCGCGACGTCTGACCGTGCGTGAGTTCACATCGGAAGATGAGAAGCGGATCACGATCGTGCTCGATACGCGTTTGCCGCGCATTGGTGGCGGCGATTTGTCGGAACGGTTCGAGCATGGTGTGGTCCAGGCAGCTTCGTTGATCAATCACTTCATCGATGAGCGAGCGGAGGTCAGGCTTGTGATCGGCGAGGAGGTTGGACCATTTGGTTCGGGCACTGAACAACTGTATCGCTGTTTGCGACGACTGGCTCTGGTGACGCCCGTTGATAACGATGGTGCTGAGACTGAACTCGCGCATGCGAGCCGCGACGTGGTTCAGCATGATTACGCGATTCTTTTGACTGCCGCTGCGCCGGGATCGATCCCGGCGAACGTCTGGCGCACCAGCCACGTGATCTACTTGTGAACGCGTGGAAAGGTTCTCACGCAGCGGCGCAGCGGCGCGACGGCCAATTCTCCGTTGCGCCGCTGCGCCGTTGCGTGAGAAAACTCTTCCGCGAATCAAACCGTGAACAG
>DATEWS010000176.1:0-2340 GCA_035257785.1 Pyrinomonadaceae bacterium | reverse complement strand
CGTCGGGTCTCTTTCGCAATGAACCCGACGCTACCGCGTTACGGTACTGACCTCATCCAAGAGTGCTTCGTGATCAGCCGAAGCAGTAAAGCCGTCCATCCTGCGAACCGATCACGATGCGTCCGTTCGCAATCGCAGGTGAGGCTGAGAGCGGTGCACCCGCCTCAAACTCCCAAACCTTCGCGCCGGTACTCAAACTCAAAACATAAAATCGCCCGTCATTCGATCCCACATAAACGCGATCGCCTGCGATCGCTGGTGACGACTCCACGCGCGCGCGCGTCGCAAACGTCCACGCCGCTTTACCCGCCAACGTCAACCCATGGACCATCTTGTCGCGTCCACCAATTACCACCCGCGTGCTCGTGACCGCCGCTGACGAGTAAAACGGAAACTTACGCTGCGGGTGCTCGTAGTGCCAAGCGATCTTGTGTTCCGCCAGATTCACGCTTAACACTTCGTTGTCGAACGTGCCGTAAAAAGCTGACCCGTCTCGCAACGCCGGCGACGCGCCTGTATATGCACCTGACGAAACATTAAAAACCTCTTTGCCATCCGAGATCCGGATCGCACGAAACAACTCGTCGCAGCCGGCGATGAAAGCCATTCCATCCGCGATGCCGGGAGTCGAGTGCACTGGTCCATTCGTCTTGAACCTCCACTTCAGCGAACCGTCTTTCGCCGAAAGGCAATAGAGCGTTTCATCGTAAGATCCGATCAAGACGCGATCGCCGACTACAACGGGCGAGGATTTGATCTCACCATTAGTCTTGAACGCCCACAATTTTTTACCGTCTGAAGCGTTCAGAGCATTGAGCCACCCGCCTAAATCGCCGATGTAGACCGTACCGCCGCCGTAAGCGGGTGACGACTCGCCGATCGGATTTCCCGTCACGAATTTCCAGTAGACCGATCCGTTGTCAAGACTCAACGCGACGAGCTCGCCTTTTTGTGAACCGACGAAAACAGTGCCGCCAACGATGGCCGCCGATGACTCGATCGAGTCACCCGCTTCATAAGTCCACAGTTGCTTCAGCGAATCAGGCACTTTCGACTGCGACACTCCGGTCAACTGTTGATTGCCGCGAAATTGTGCCCAGTTGTCGGCAGGAGTCTCCTGCGCCATCGCAGAGATCGCGAGGCAAACGGTCACAAATAAACTCTTCAATACACGCATTGGTAAATCTCAATCGCTCCTTGCTGATCGAGGGGTCGTGGATTAAACGTGCCGGTCCACTGCTGAGCAGCGTCAGCGGCCAGCTCAGGCAATTCGGTCTCAGTGACACCGACGCTACGCAAATTCGTGCGCAAACCGCCAGCCTCTGCGAGTTGTTCGAGCCTGCGCGCGAGTTGTTCTCCCGGCGCCCAGTAATTAATCCCGGCCTTTTCATTCCAGCGGACAACGGTCGGCAGCAACATCGCGATCGCCGCGCCGTGTGCCGTTCCGTAACGCGCCGTCAGTGGATTGGCACAAGCATGCGTCGCGCCGAGCATCGAATTCTCAATCGCGAGGCCCGCATAAAACGCGCCTAATTGCATCGCGCCTCGGGCAGTCAAGTCGTCAGGTTCACTGAGCACACGTTCGTAATTCGGTTCGAGCAGTCGCCACGCCTCGCGCGAGAAGAGTTCAGAAATAGAATTCCGTTTGAGTGTGACGGACGTTTCGACAGCGTGAGCAATCGCGTCGTAACCGGACGTTGCGGTGATGCTGCGTGGTTGCGAGACGGTCAACGCGGGATCGAGCAGTGCCACACGAAACGCAGCCTTCGGATCGCCGCACGCCATCTTCACGTGCGTCTTTGCGTCTGAGATGAGAGCGTAGCTTTGACCTTCACTCCCGGTGCCTGCGGTGGTTGGGATCGCGATCATCGGCAACAGCGGTTGAGTTGCTTTGCCATAGCCGTGGTAATCAGCCATGCGACCACCGTTCGTCAGCAGGAAGTTTATTCCCTTGGCACAATCCATCGAACTCCCGCCGCCCAGACCGATGATCGAATCAACCTTCAACGACGAGACGGCCCTGGCCCCATTCTCAACCATCAACGTGTCGGGATTCACTTCGAAGTCGTGAAAGCGGAACACTTCGACGCCGGCGTTTTGGAGTGGTCCAAATGCCTCGTCAACGTGCCCTGAGGCGACCATTCCATGATCTGCAACGAGCAGCGTGCGCTTGAAGCCCAGCTCGCGCGCCAACTCGCCGAGACGTTCGACGGCTCCTGCCCCGAAGATCAAGCGAGTACGAGGTTGAAAATCAAAATTCTTCATTTAAAGTGTGCTCTGCGGCCCTCTGCGTATCTCCGCGTTCTCTGCGTTAGAAATTATCATTAACGCAGAGAACGC
>DATEWS010000175.1:0-9988 GCA_035257785.1 Pyrinomonadaceae bacterium | reverse complement strand
CTTTAAAAACATACACTTTCTCCTTTGATGAGGTTTTCGGACACACTTCGTCCGCATTTGAGAAAGCAGCAGAATCTTTCAGTAGACTCGTGAGGCTCTCGGTAAGTAGGCCAGGCTCAGAGGACAGCCAAAGCTTTCTCGGTAACGCAGGCACAATATGACGATTCCATTCGACCGTCAATAGAAAAATCGACCGAGCTGTGACATCCTGTATAATCCTGACAGTGAATACTTATTAGAGAGACATCGAGCTATGGGAAAGAGTTTTTTCAGAATCGACGACAGCGCAACGCTAGCGAATCTAATCACCGATTCGAAGGACAAACCTGTAATCGTTTTCAAACACAGTACGGCGTGCTCCATCAGCTCGAGAGCCTACCGCGAAATGGAAAAGCTCGGCGACAAAGTGAACATCCTCGAAGTGCAGTCCGCGCGCGAGGTGTCACGCGAACTCGCGAACCTGACGGGTGTGCGCCACGAAACGCCGCAAGTCATAGTCTTGCGTGACGGCAAGGCTGTTTGGAATGCTTCGCATTTTGACGTGAAGGCCGACAACGTACTCAAAGCACTCGAGTCCAATAGTTAACAAATAATCTTTCTTTTTCCGACAGAGTCCCCGGGGTTCTCGCACTAAAGTAGTTCCATCCTGACCGCCACTTTAGCTGCCTGACGTTTTCGTCAGGTCACGTAAATGCGTGAGGACGCAACATGCAAACTCTCAAACTGAGCCGACTCGCCCAACTGTCCGCAGTCATATTCATCACTGTGATCACTGCGCTTGCGCAGGGAACAACACAACCAAGCCCTTCACCAACTCCAACTGATGCGGCCCAACCGGGTTCGACTCCGCTTCAGCCCATCCTTCCGAAGAAGCCACGTGTCATTGCCATGATGGGCAATCTCGAGCTCGACGACATCGTTGAAGTCAATGTCGAAAATCTGGAACAGTGGGCTCAAGCCAACGACCCTTCCAAGCTCGTGCCGTACATCAATGGGCGAGCAATCACGGGAAACTATCCCGAAGAGCTCCATCTTGAACGAGGACGGCTGATCTACCACCTCGAGGTCACTCCGGAGAACAAGAGAGTGTGGATTGATCTGCTCGGCGCCCCGAATTCGCTGCGAAAACAAGCCTCGCTCAGCGTCGGACTCGAGAATGGCTCGGCATTTGACAGCAAACACGACAGAAGCAATCCCGTAACCATGACGGTGATCTCACCGGTATACGGCCTTATTGCCCTGTTCGTAATCGTTATCACGTTGGCGTTGTTAATCTGGCTTGTCCGCAAGACCAACATCATTCGCGAGCCTGGTCCACCTCCGGTAACGGGGAAGCGCCGGCCTTATAATTTGGGCCGTGCGCAAATGGCGTTCTGGTTTTTTCTTATTTACAGCTCGTATATGAGCATCTGGCTTATCACGGACGCGCTCGACACGATTACACCTTCGTTACTTGCGCTCATGGGCATCAGTGCCGGCACAGCGCTGGGAGAGGCCTTGATCGATAACGGCAAAGACACGGCCCGGACGAATCAGTTGCAGGATTTGACTGCGGAACGGCAAGCTGTAGAACAGAGCATCACTCAAAGTGAAACTGACCTTGATTCCACGAATACAGCACCCGCAACACTCGCGGACCAATCGAATCGCGATGCGTTGAATCGGATGCTAACCGACAGTCGTACACGTCTCGGACAAATTGACCAGCAACTCCGCACTCTGAACGCACAGCAAATCACGCCTGCCTCGGCGGGTTTCCTGCGCGATATACTTTCGGATGGAAGTGGTTACAGCTTTCATCGTTTCCAGATTTTTGCCTGGACGATCGTGCTCGGTATCATTTTCCTGTCGTCGGTTTACAATAACCTGACGATGCCGGAGTTCAGTCCGACCCTGCTGGGTTTGATGGGACTCAGCGCCGGCACTTATATCGGTTTCAAGTTTCCCGAACAGAAGTAATGGAACGACGTGGACCGGCCATTGAGCCAAAAGAGATCAAGCACGAAGACGATTTCAACGTGAGCATCACGTGGGGTGACGATCGGCGCTGCCGTTATCGTTCAGCCGAACTCAGACGCGCCTGTCCGTGCGCGCAGTGTGTCAACGAATGGACAGGCGAGCGCGTGTTGAAGGCCGAGAGCATTTCTGAGAATATTGAAATCCGCGACATCAGCCTTGTCGGGCGTTACGCGCTCAACTTTCGCTGGAGTGACGGCCACGAAACCGGTATTTATAGTTTTCGCTACCTGCGAGAATTGTGCGAGACTCAGGAACAGGAATCATGAACGAACGCGATTTTTTTAACGAAAAAGAAGAGGTCAAAAAGGCGACGTTTAGTTGTCCTCACTGCCGTGAACGCGCCGAATACGACGTGCGCTGGCTGAAGCGTACGCGCAAAGCACAGCTTCCGCGCGGCGCAAACGAACAGGACAAGGCGCGTTTTCAAAAATCGCGAGACTACCTGGTGCGCATCGACGACATGCTCGCATGCCGTAATGCCCGTTGTCGCCGCCGTTTTGAGATTCCCACTTCGCAGTCGGTAGTGTTCATATAGATCAAGCAAAAAGCTGACACCCGTCAGATAAAACTCCAAAACAACCTTAGCAAAATGCGCGAAATGCAGGCCTAAGTCACTGGCTTAGAGCTTGCACTGGGCGCACAGTAGCCATGCTTGAAACACAACAATTCGCAGGTGCGTCCAAAGTTAACACTTCGTTTCTGACACCGTTTGAACGGCGACTGGCCAAACGAGTCGTGCCTCGCATTCCATCGTGGTTGGAGACCTATCACTTGACCATGCTGACGTTGGTTTGGTCGTCACTCATCCTGCTGTTCTCTTACTTCGCCGCGCGTGACCTGCGCTGGCTTTGGGGAGTGTCGGCAATGATCGCGCTGCAATACGTGACCGACCATTACGACGGCAAAGTCGGCAAGTATCGCGGCACCGGGCTCCTACGCTGGGGTTATTACATGGATCACCTGCTGGATTACTACTTCCTCTGCTCGGTGATCATCGGCTACGCGTTCATTCTGCCGGAGAAGTCGCGTTACCAGATTCTCATCTTGCTGGCGATCTGTTCCGGTTACGAAATCACGACGTTTCTGGCGTTCGCCGCGATGGACAAGTTCAAGATTAGTTACCTGAAGTTCGGACCGACTGAATTTCGTTTAGCGCTGATCATTATCAACGCTTTGTTAGTGCAGTACGGAACGCGCCAGATGATCGGCGCTTTGAAGTACGTGAACATCGGCGGCGTCGTTGGACTTGCAATCATCATTTACCGCACGCACAAACTTATCTGGGCTTTGGATATGCAGCATAAGCAGGGGCAAATTGTCCCGAATGGGTAGGCAAAAATGCCTCAGTGTTCTGTTTGGTGTGTACGGTTTGCGACCGTGGAGTGCGCTAATGGGGTGCTCTAAAAGAAATTTTTTAACAGAACTGGCCCTTTTTTCGTGGAAGATGCGCGTTTACTGATGTGGCCTCTTCTTTGCAAGATGAATCGCAGTCATAGGTTCTAAGGTCTATTTATTTTGGGAACTGTAGGGCGGGAAATTCGTTGGATACATTCAGATTCATACGAAGCTCGAAAAACTAGCAATGTCTGAGAAGAAAACAATTAAGGTTATCAAAAAGGGCGAAAAACCTCGTCCAATCGTTAAAGCGAAGGCTGCAACCGCTCGCGAAACCGCGCGCGATATGGTGGAGACGGTTACCAATTGGGTGACCGAGTTCCAGCAGAAACGTCGGAATGAAACGACCAACGCGCTGAGGATGCTTTCGAAGACACCTCGGGGCAGTGAAGCCTAAGCACCACTTATAAGAACGGCCGCATTTAACAGCTACGGCGCGAGACGGTGAATGCCATCTCGCGCCCTTCGTTTTAATGAGAAAAGTTGCTAGCATCACGCCTGATCCGAACAATCAGAGTGGAGGCTGAATTATGGTCAGAAGGAGTTCTCCACCAAAGTCGAAGCGGCAGCAGTCGCGACCGGTGTTTGATAGTATTCGGAAGCCTGGTGCGCCTCCCGGGCATCCGATATCTCGAGCCAAGCCGGATGAGGTTGCGCGTCCAGCCATGCGTAAAGCAAAACATAAACGACGACCCGAAACGACAGAAGAATGACGATGCCTGAACTTGCCACCTCGCGGGCGTTTATCGCCCATGCCGCGAATTTTTTGTTGAGTGACTATTTGCCGAAGATTGAGCGCTGCCTTGAAAAGCTGACCGACGAGCAGATCTGGTGGCGTGCGAATGAAGAGTCAAACAGTATCGGCAACTTGATCCTGCACCTTTGCGGCAACGTGCGTCAGTGGATCATCTGCGGCGTCGGCGCGCAGCCCGACAATCGCGACCGTGATTCGGAGTTTGCGCAACGCGAAATGATCTCTCGCGCTGACCTCCTGACGCTCCTCCGCACAACGCTCAGCGAAGTCGACAACACTCTTCGCGATCTTGATCCTTCGCTACTATTGGAGCATCGCAAGATTCAGGGCAACGACGTCGAGATCCTCGAAGCCATCTTCCATGTCACAGAACATTTCTCGATGCACACCGGCCAGATCATCATGCTGACCAAAATGTTCACCGGCGCCGATTTGCGCTTCTATGAGTTCGAAGACAACGTGCCTGTCCACCGGTGGCACTCTGGTCAATCTGGTTCCGCTTAAGGACTCAGTCTCTTTACGGCGTCGCGGGCTTAGGCGCTGGGGGCATGTTGAATTTTGACTCATCGACAGGCACATTCAGTTTTAATTCAGTTAATGTTCGCGTCGAGGTCGGATTTCCAACTTCAAGCGCTGCAGCGCGGGCTGTGAATGGAAACTTCAGCCCATCGGCTTCGCGGTAATCTTCCAAATCGATTTGTTCGGGGATGATGCCGATCGTCGTCGGCATTGTCATTGCGCGTCGCAGCAACAACCCTGAGGTAGCATCGAAATAAAGTCGCATGCGACGGTTGTCGGCTGTCGTACCGTCGACTATGTAAACATCGCGATCGCCAAGCTTATCTTTGCGGACTCTTGGCGGCCTGATGTATTGCTCTTTAAGCTTTAGCAGGGTAAACAGACCGTTTGCCATTTTGAAATTGACCAACTCCAAGCCAGTTACCTCTCTCACTCCGCGGGCAGTTTTCTCCCAACCCACTTGACCGTTGAAACCGCGTTCTATCGTGCCTTGCGGAGTCGTCACCAACAAATAGAACTTGTCAGGCGCAGCTTGCGACAATTCGAATTGAAAGGAATTTCCGTTTGCTTGTGTGACTGTGCCTTTTGCTATTCGCGACTTCAGTTTGTTAATCGAAGTCTGGCCGCCGAGCGCCGTCGCGTACTTGCTGAAGATTTCGTCTGCTGAGGGCAATGCGGGCGTAGGGCTCGGCGACGCCTGCGGTGAAGCCCCTGGTGTTGGACCACTCGCGCCACCGGAATTAGGCGGTGGAGAAGGCAGCGGCAAAGGCAGCGCAGGGATCGATTGTGGAGACGTGCGACCGCGATGGCAGGTGTAACAAGATACCGGATCCAGCTTGAGCCGCTGGGTTGTCTTGTTGATATCCATGACCATCTTAATCATTTCGCGTGCGGCGGCCTTCTCGGGTTTGGCGTCTGAGGCGTAATCCCACTGACCCTGATTGTTGACGTGACAATAATTGCAGCGCCGTCCCATCGAAGCGGCAAAGAAGTTCATTACCGGAATCAGTTGTGATTCTGGCATGCCGGTAAGAACCTTGATGTTTTTCCCGACTTGTTCGACCGTTTTTTCCTGTGGCGACTGCGCTTTGTTTGCGCTCACTACTCCGCTGCGATTCTGTAAGATTAGGAAAAGAGCGACGATCGAAAAAGCTAACGCAATGGATTTCAGAAGTGTTCGTTGCATATAGGGCCCTGAGTATCGAGTCGAATGTGTAGTTTGTCTCTGACGTTTAGACTAATCGCAAAAGCCGAAGTTCTCAATCATTTGACCGGGAGGATTTTCCTCATTGCCGCGATTCGCTCATCGATTCGCTTTTGCCAAAGCGGACGGTCCGACTGAAGCAATACGTCAAAAACAGCTTGCGCGTCTTTGTCTTTGCCCATTAGTAAAAGGATTACTCCGTGGTCCACCATGAGATTGCCGTTTTTCGGGTCGAGTTGAATAGCCTTCGTGATATCCGCGAGTGCTGCCGGAAGGTCACCCTTATATTCATACTCAGTGGCGCGGTCGTAAAAAGCCCAAACGTTGGTTGGATCGATGTGGATTGCTTTGTCGAAATCAGATAGCGCGGCAACGTGATTTCCGCGGCTGCTAAGGTAAAAACCGCGATTCACGTAAGCGTTTGCGATCACTGGCCCCATCTCTTTGGATCCAGGTGCCTCGTTCGTCGTCCGTTGCGCGATCGCCACCATAAAAGTGTTGGAATCATTCCTGGGCACGGAATCCGAATGGGCCTGTGGTTTCGACAGCGGCCGAGCCGAAGGATCAGTTTCGTACCAACTCAGCAAATAATTGAGATCAGCTAAGCCTCGGTCAAACTCGTTCAACGCGAACAGCAATTCGCTACGACCTGAATAGAGGCGCGGATTACCCGAATTAAGCTTGATCGCTTCATCAAAATCTGAAAGTGCGGCAGTCAGTTCACCCATTTGCCGGCGTAATTGGCCGCGCAGGTAATAAATCGAATCGTCTTTAAAGTTATGAATAATGGCTGCGTCCAGATCTTTCAACGCGCCAACCACGTCGTTTTTGACCAACCGCAGGATTGCGCGCTGATTGTATGCAGGCCCCGAGTCGGGTTTTAACTCGATGACTTTGTCAAAATCACGCAACGCCTGGGCGGGATCTGCCTCCATTTTCAAACTGCCGCGTAGAAGATAACCGTCAGGGTTGTTTGGGTATTGCTTGATCAGTTCGTCGAGGGCAGCGAACGCTTTTTCTGTCCGTCCTGCCTCTAACTCTGTTATTACGCGGTCGAACGCTTTCTGGTCCGTCTTTTGGGCGTGAGCCAACGCACACGCTGAGAGCAGGACACACAACGCTATCACGAGTCGGGTTAGTGTGGTCATGGTCGCCTTCGTAAAGTGATCGTGAAGATTGAGAACGTCTGGTTTTGTCTTAAGCCGGGAGCTCGACTGCGGCGAGTAGTTTTGCGAACTCTCTTCCGATAGAAATCCTTACAGCGGAATTTCTGCGATGTCAAAATAATTAGCAAAGCGAGTATTTCTCGATGGTTTCCTGAATGGCTCCGTATCGTTTGTTGTCTCCTGACATCTTTTCTGGTTAAGATTTGGTGTCGGAATTTTAGACCTTCCTTTCAAGGAGCCAAAGTTCAAATGACGTATATCGTGGCCGAGCCGTGCGTTAACTGTCGCTACACTGACTGCGCACTTGTCTGTCCGGTCGAGGCGTTTCATCTCGATGATGACATGCTGGTAATTAATCCTGAGACGTGTATCGATTGTGACGCGTGCGTGCCGGAGTGTCCGGTGGAGGCAGTCTTCTCGGAATCTGCGTTGCCGGCGGAGTGGTCCAACTTCACGGCCATCAACGCTGATCGAGCATTAAGCGGACTGCCGACGATCACCGCCAGGCTCGATCCGCTTTGCGAGTAGGCGCGCCCGTATGAACAAGCGTACAAGATGGCTCCTTGGCGGGCTGGCGGTTGGCGCAGGAGCCATCAGCGCTGCATTTGCTTACCGGAAGAAAAACCACGTGCAGCTAAATAAGAAAAGTAACGTTTGGGCCAGACCCGGTATGCCGGTGACGTTCAGGGCTGAACTCATGCCCGGACGCGATCGTTCCCAACGCACGTTTCTCGTTAAAGAGTTGCTTTCAAGCGGACGCGTTTCACTTCACGGTGCAGATGGTGAACACACGGAAAAGGAATTCGAACCGATCCAGTTTGATCGTCCAGTTAGTTAACCTACCACTCGTAAACCCTGCCTGGTTCCATCGCTTTCAACTTAGGAATGTTTAGGGCGTTGAGTTGTTCGATGATCTCGTCGCGATAGGTGGCTTTGAGGTGGACGGCCATGATGTCCATGCCGTTGTGAGTCAGTTTCTTCAACTCCTGCCCCAACGACGCGGGCGTGAAGTGCCGCGAGACTTCGGCGAGTTTAGCCATGCGATTGGGAAAAGAAGCCTCGATCAGTAAGGCATCGAGATCCTTCATCTCGTTTAGTATCGTCCAAAACTGTTCTGTTTCGGCAGTGTCGGAACTGAAAGCGACGCTCTTTCGACCATCTGAGATCACCAGGCCCACAGTCGGCACAATGTGATTCACCGGCACTGCAACAACAGTCAGATGGGCCACATTAAATGCTTTGCCGATCGGAATGGGAACGTATTCCATCACTGGTCCATAGTCGTTCTTCAAGTCAGAAAAACGTGGATAGAGGTTCCAGTTGAAGATGTCGCGCTCGAGCAGGTGAATAACTTCCTGCGTCGCGTGCACCCGCATCGGTTGTTGCAAACTCGGATACAGATCGTCGATGAAGATCGGCAGACTGGCGACGTGGTCCATGTGAGGATGCGTAACGATGATGTCTTTGATTTTGGACCGTTGCTCGTTGGTCAGGGCAATTGCGATACTGCCCGCGTCTACCGCCACGCAGTCGTCGATTAGAAAGCAGGTCAAGCGTTGCTCGAGGTTCGCTACGCCATGAGCATCAAACGTGCTGGGTAGAAGTTGGATTCTCACGAGCTTTCAGCTCTGATGAAAATTGAAATGAGCTTGCGCAAATTCGCGAACAGTATAAGCCAGAACGAGATAACCAGCGAGCTTTAATCCTTAACGTCCTCTGAACTCACTCATCAGACCTTGTAGCGCGTACAAGTAGGCAGTTTCCAACTCCCGTACGTCCTGGTCCGCCGAGTACACACCTCGAGCAGCTCGACTACGATGAAACGCCAGTTCACTGGCCAGTTGATTAAAGCGCATGCGCGCGCGCCAGCCTTTATAACCAGTACTCGACAAGGCACTGAACGACGAACCCATGCGGCCCGTGATCGAACCCAGTTGCTTGTATTCTTCCTGAGTTAAAAAGCCGCGTTGGAGATCGGCTACCAGAAACTCGCGCACTACTCGTCCTTCGCGGCGCAATGCAAATGAGATCACGATGAGCATGATGAAGAACGCAGGGATCATTACCAGGATGTAAGTCAAAATAAAAACGGGTCCGCCGCCGAAAACTGCCGAAGCATTCCAGAGACTGTGCATGAACATGGCTGCAGACAAACCGATAATCGGCGCAATGATTTTGATCCCGAGATTGTTTGACTGTCTCGCGAGGCCGAGACCAATACCAGTTAAGCTGGTGAACAACGGATGCGAGAATGGCGCAAAGAAACCGCGCAGGATGAAAATTGCTGTCAGTGCCTCGCCACCGGACGCTGCTGCCTTGCCGTAGTAAAGAATGTTTTCAGACATCGCGAAACCGAGCGCAGCCATTGAGGCATAGACCACGCCGTCGATAACGCCGTCGAACTCATCCTTCTTCGCGAAGAAAAAGATGAAAAGGATAAATGCCTTTCCACTTTCTTCGACGAGCGGCGCTGAGACCACTGCGGCAAACGCTTCACCTGCGGTGGCGCTTGAGAGAGACTGAACGATCACTTGCATGCTCGTGTTCAGCAGAAAAGCGAAGAAGGTCGCGATCAGTGCGCCCCAGAAGAACGCAGTGGCAAGCATCCAAAGTGGCTCGGCTTCATAACGATCAATCCATAAGACGAGAGCGATATAAAGTGGAACCGGGATGGTGGCTGTTAGGAAACCAAGCAAGAGGGCGATCGGTCCGGTTTCGATACCGATCAGCAGCAGGACGAGCAGGCCTAAAAAGATAGCGATGAACAGCGCCACCAATGCCAGTATGAGCCTGATGGCGCTCATTCGAGGCGTGGTGCGGATGATGATGGTTGGTTGCGGAGTCATTGGGAGCGCAGTATAGCTACAAAAAGGCACAGAATGCACAAAAGTTAAAGAGAAATCCTTTGTGCCTTATGTGCCTTTTTGTGGC
>DATEWS010000174.1:0-6842 GCA_035257785.1 Pyrinomonadaceae bacterium | reverse complement strand
TTGGAGGAGGTCAGTACCGTAACGCGGTAGCGTCGGGTTTAGGCTCGCAGATCTCGGATATTGACATGTCACGTATGACCCGACGCTACCGCGTTACGGTACTGACCTCCTCCAAGAAGGATCCCTGATGCGAAATCCCTTTCAAACTCCGTTCGCGGCGGTCTTCACTAACGAAGTACTCCTAAATACAAAGCGAGTTGCTCCCTATGCGCTGATGATACTGTTCTGCGCGAACGCGATTCTGTGGTGGGGACGGGGTCCGGCCGTAGGATTAGGTTGGGCCACAAACAGCGAGTATTACATTCAAAGAAACATGGGCGGCTTCTCATTTATTTTGGGACTGCCGATATTCACCGGGATCATGATGGGCGATATTGTCCTCCGCGACTTTCGTCTCGGTGTCGATCCGCTGATCTTTTCAAAGCCGGTTAGCCGCGCTTCGTACCTGCTCGGAAAGTTCCTGGGCGCCTTCTTTGTGCTTGTCTGTTGTCAGTCAGCCTTTGCGATTACGTTATTTTTGCTTCAGTGGGTTCCGTTTTCGGGAATGGTTGTCCTGCCGGTGCGCGTGATTCCTTACTTCAAACACTTCTTTATGATCGTCGTTCTCTCTCACCTGGCGCTCGCGGCTATTTACTTCGCAGCGGCAACACTTACTCGCAGCGCAAAAGTAGTTTACGGTCTCGCGGCTTGTTTTTACCCGGGTTACATCGCCTATCAACTGCTGTGGTTGAAGGACGCGCCGAAGATATTCAACATACTTTTCGACCCGCTGGGTTTCAATGTCGGCGAAGGGGGCTTGATGAAAAACCCCTGGGTTCTGACGGCAGATGCGATAAATAAAACCGTGGTCAGCTACAGTCTCGATCAGTATGCTAATCGCGCGTCGAACATCATCCTCTCCGGTCTGCTCCTGTTCATTGTTTACTGGCGGTTCCGAATCGATCCGCAACAGAGGAGCTCAGAGCACTTCACAATGCTGACGCTTTCAGAGGCGCCTCGCGCGATTGCCTACAGCGCTCCGTCGTATGACTTGCCGGTCAAGGCATCGCCGGCACGCGATCGAGTAACACTTCCTAAAGTCACTTCAACTAAAGGAGCGACTCTCTTCAAACTGATCGCGGCGCTGGGTGTTGAGTTTCGACTACTGCGATCGGAACGTGGGCTCATCGTTCTTATCCCACTCGCGATCATTCTTTCATTTTTGTCAGTTCCTTTTTCTCGAATCGCTCCTGAAATCTCGTATTCCGTTACGTCTGCGAGTAACACAGCAAACATGCTCTTGCTGTTTCTGGCGTGTGTGATCGTTTTCTACACGGGCGCAGCGATGCATCGCGATCGGGAAGTGAAGATTGAACCAGTCGTATGGTCCACGCCCGCGCCGAATAGTGTCTTGCTGGTATCAAAGTGGATGGTTATGACGTTGCTGGCGCTTTCGCTGGTGGTCGTAGGTAGTCTGACGACGATCGTGACTCAATTCATAAGAGGTCACACGCCGGTTGATTTCGCGGCCTACGCGATTATCGATGTTGTAGTAGTTGTGCCCGGCGTGATCTTTTTGACCTCACTGGTTGTTGCGTTGAATGCGTTGCTGCGGAATAAATACCTGACCTATGTCGTCGCCGTTGGCACCGGCGCCGGCCTCTTCTACTTATACAGCGCCGGTCACAACCACTGGCTCTACAACCCGCTGCTCTATCAACTTTGGAAATATCCTGATCTCACGACTGAAACGATGCTTGGTTACAGACTCTACTGCCTCGCCCTCGCCGCCGCATGTCTCGCCCTCGCCCACGTCTTCTTCGAACGCAAATCTTAGCGTTTTTCGTTGCACGACGGCTGACCTTTTAAGAACTGTGGAGACGGTTTGGTAGAAGAGTTAAGGTCAACGCGAAACGGATAAGATGTTAGCTCATCGCCTTTTGCAGTCTGCACGTGAAAGACATATTCGACCGCAGGCCGCTCCTTAAATAGTGGACCAAGCCAAATACCATTCCAGACCTGGCAATCGCCGATGGGTGCCTGTGTCAGGATCTTGATGAAACCGACATCAGTGTCATCAACTATCTCGCCAGTTGTTGTCGTAATCCAGATGCGACGCTTTGATGCGGCTGTGTATTTGTCGCGATTGGGTACGCGCTCGGACCACTCGGAGAACGGCAACTGACGGACTGGCATGTGGCCCTTATCACGAATGATTTCCTCTAGTTCTTCATCCGGCAGATCGCGTTTTTGCCCGATAATGGCCGCGTTGAACGGATCCCTTAGACCAACTAGTGTGTCCGGTAATTTGAATTCGGGTGTCGGGCCACCATTGCGGAGTCTGACGAGCTGGCAGCGGAAGAATTCGGCCTCATTGGGTCCCCAGAGTGTCGAGGCACCCATGTAATCCTGCGCAGCATATTCAGATGCGGTGGCCAAATACGACGCATAGCCGTTGGTAAGTCCAAGTAATTGGAAAACCTCGCCGGAAGATTCCATATTTTTGCGGATCCGATACCCGGCGGTTGTGCTCACCTCGAGCGGCAACGCTCCGAGCGAGAAACGACCGAGCTTGAGATAGGTGACAGAAAGCCTGCTGGGAAATAACAGGTTAGATATCAAATCCGTCAGAGGCTTGAAAAATGGCACGTCAATGGCGCGCTTTTTACCTCCCTGATCATGATCAGCTTGGAAATTACGCACACCCGTTCTCCAACCAAAATCGAAGAATATAGTGCGATCAAGCTCGCCTCCTCCCGGCTGGGCCGCACCCACTAGTGGACTTTTCGCCAATCGGCCAATGATGTCTCCCGCAACGCAGGTCCGATCGGCCGATGACCTTGTATTGATTAGGCGCGCACTCACCAGAATCCTGGGTTCCAGGATCTCAGGTTTGCTCCGCACAGTAGTTTCTACACCGGCCAGGAACTGCTCCCCGCGCTCCACCACCTCCAAAACGTCACGATTAAAACGTCGCGCTGTGACGTCGCCTTCGGCGCCGTTGAAGAATGCCGCGACCAGCTTGTTATGAGCTTTCCTCTCCAGCGCGTCCATCGCATAGCCAGTGAAATCTGAATTGAACAGCGGTGCATTATGGATTAACACTGTCGGGTGTACGGCGAAAAATACGAGATCAGAGATCGGTTGACCCGATGAAATCTCCTTCGCCTGGAGAACGAGCATGCGTCGATCGACGGCCCGTAGCCGTGGGCATTTGTCGAGATTCCAGCCATCTTCCGGTTCGCCTGGCATGTGCTTTTCCGGGCACGCTTTGTCAGAGTCGGGAGCGAAATCGCCCAGCTCAGACAGGACCATGCCGGCATCGTAGTTCTGCGCGAAGGTCGCCGGCGAGCGGTTCACGAGGAACGGCTCGTCATAGCCCGTTTTGATCTCCGCCTGGTGAAGGTGCAACTCTGCGGGCACCATGTTTTCGGCTGCTTTGATGATCGCATCACTTATCTGTCTGACAAGAAAGTTGAATAGCGCTCCGCTGAAACCTCCCTTAACTGAACCGAAATCGTTATATGCAGAAGTATCCATGTAATTGCCGGCGCCTTGATGAGAGTGTGTCGCTGCAATCAGCAAGCCTTCAGGTTTCAGCGTCAGCCCCGCACGCTTGAGCTTGCCTTCTACATTGTCCCAGACATGCGAAGTCAGGTTCAGCGGTACGGCAAACGTGTCGCACGAGACCAGCACCACTACGGTTCCGGCGGTGTCTTTAATGACAAACGCGCGAGCCCAATTGCGGCTCCATGAACCACGCGCGATGTTGCCGGCTGGTCCATGTCCGCCTGTAGGGAATCCGGGCGGCGCGGTGATCTCACGCTTTTCCGCGCCTACACAGTAGTTCTTAGTGTTGCAGGGAGCTGATTGCGCGAGGCAGGTGGCGGAACAAATTAACGAGAAGAGTACGACAGGTATAAGTGAATTCATGGTTGGTTGGCCCACACATTTCGGCTGGAAGGCGGGATCGGCGAGTATGCGAGAGGGAGGCAGAGGCTCGGAGGTTCAGCCTTTTGTTAAGAGCGGCTGGAGATTATTCGTGTTAGTAATAAAAGTCAACGCGATCAACGACAAGAACACAGATGATCAAAGCGAGGTACAATGGCATACTCTTTATTGTTACTTGGGTGAGAAGGTTGAGACGTATCGTGAAGGAAGAGATCAAGAGACACGCCTTGAATGCGCCTGGCAGGTATTACGTTAACTGTGAGGCCTGCATTGTCCATGAGTGTTGTATTGAGATCGCACCGAACAATTTCCGCCTGGGCGAAGACTTAAGCGCCTACGTCTTCAAGCAGCCTGGCACTGTGGACGAAGAGGCGCAGTGTCGCGAGGCGTTAGAAACATGCCCGACCGCGGCCATCCATGACGATGGCACGACCTGATTTGTGCGTTTTATGGTTTTTTATGGCTTAATGGCCGCGAATGCGCGTTAACCGGCTTGCCTCGATCATCCTGTCTCTTCTTTCTGTAACTGTTTACGTTCGGGCGCAGCAACCAACGCCGAGTCCTTCACCCGAACGTACAGGCCGCTCATATTCCACGGCTGAGTTATCGAAAACTCCACCCGCGCCTGGACCACAAGCGCGTTCACCGCTGACATTCACCGACATCACAGCGCAGTCAGGCGTTAACTTCGTCCACGCTGCTTCGAAGACATCGTTGAAGTATTTACTCGAGACGATGGGTGGCGGAGTAGCGATGTTTGACTACGACAATGATGGGCGCATGGATCTTTTCTTCACCAACGGCGCGGCATTGAAAGATCGAATGTCGAAAGACGAACTCGCTGACAAGTCGCAGCCGAAGTATTGGAATCGTCTTTATCAACAAAAGCCGGACGGGACTTTCACTGACGTTACCGAACGCGCCGGACTAAAAGGCAGTGGGTACAGCATGGGCATCGCCGCGGCCGACTACGACAACGACGGCTTCGTCGATCTGTTTGTCACCGGATACAAATCTGATCGCCTCTATCACAACAATGGCGACGGAACTTTCACAGACGTTAACAGTAAGCTTCCGTCTGTCACCGCAGGCTGGTCCACCAGTGCGGGCTGGTTCGACTACGATCGCGATGGACGTCTCGATCTGTTCGTCGCGCGGTACATGGATTGGGATTTTGAAAGCGGCTCGATGTTTTGCGGCGGTCCAACGTCGGTGCTACGCGCATACTGCCATCCCGACAATTTCAAAGGCGCGACCAGCATTCTCTATCATCAGCGCGCTGATGGCTCGTTCGAAGATGTGAGTAAATCGTCAGGCATCGCTGATGAGTTGGGCAAAGGTCTCGGCATTGCCTTCGCCGATTTCGACAACGACGGCTGGACAGACGTGTTCGTGGCGAACGACAGCGTGCACCAATCGCTGTACCGGAACAAAGGCGACGGCACGTTTGAAGACATCGCCCTCATCGCAGGTGCGGCGTATGACGAAGATGGAAAAACTTTTGCGGGCATGGGAATCGATTGCGCCGATTACGACAACGACGGCTACGTGGACGTCTTCATCACGACCCTTTCGAACGAGAAATATGCGTTGTATAGAAACAATGGCGATCTGAGTTTTACGTATGCAACCAACACATCGGCTGTTGGCCTGATCACGCTACTCAACTCCGGCTGGGGCGCACGTTTTGTCGATGTCGATAACGACGGGTTGCGCGATTTGTTTGTGGCGCAGAGTCACGTACTCGACACGATCGATAAGACGACTGCTTACCTGAAATACAAGCAGCCGCTTTTGCTCATGCGAAACACCGGTAAGGGTTTCGTCAACATCTCCGCGACTGCGGGCGCTGCATTCAATGCGCCGCTTGCCGCACGGGGCGCCGCCTTTGGTGATCTAAACAACGATGGCTACGTTGATGCGGTTGTGGCTGTGCTCGATGGTGCGGCGGTACTTCTGCGTAGTAACGGAATACCGAATCACTGGCTTGGACTCACGCTCGTCGGAAGCAAGTCGAATCGAAGCGGCATTGGCGCGCGGGTGACGGTGACGAACGTGACGGGGCAGAAGCAGATCTTCGATGCGAGCACGGCGGGAAGTTATCTGTCGTCGAACGATCCGCGGATTGTGGTTGGGTTGGGAACGGCCAAAGCCGTGAAATCGGTTGAGGTTCGCTGGCCGAGTGGACGCGTGCAGACGATCGCTAATCCCGCGATCGATCGATACCTGAAAATCACCGAACAGTGATCGTGATCACCGACACCGATTTGCTGGGCAAGACGGCAGTGAATCGTCGCGCTGCGGGAATAGACTTACTCTCCACGGTCGCGGCACGACCGCTAATGGTTTGTATTTCTGCTCTCGTTCCGGGAACGGCGCCTTCCAACGCGATCGTTGTCACTAACGAACTTGTGAGATTCGTATTCACCGCTTTGATAAAAATCTTGTTGCCGCTCCGGCTCGCAGTCGCATCAACATAGGGTGTGTTAACCGTCGTTGAGAGCCGAACGTCACCGCGATGCTCGTTGTAGACTTGATTCACAAGAAAGATCGGCGTCACGAAGACATCGTGCCGCGATGCCTGAATAATTCCTCCGGGCCAGCCGTTAACCAGATCCGAAACCGCGCTCATCTCAACAAGGTCGCCCGATCGCTCGAACACATTCATCAACCGCGCGCCGTAAAGCGCCGATTCGATTGAATACTGCCGGTCCAGCGGCAGGTCGAGTCCCCACTCGTTGATTGCGAGCTTAACGCGGCCGTCGAGTTTGAGTTCACGTAGCAACTGGGCCACGTCCTGATAAAACCGTTCGAGGAACAACGGGCGCGCAAACAACTTCGACAGATCGTTACCAGCTTCGTGGCGGCCGTAGTAGTGATGAATCGCGAGGTAATCGATGTTCTCTCCGGCC
>DATEWS010000173.1:0-6866 GCA_035257785.1 Pyrinomonadaceae bacterium | reverse complement strand
GCCATTTCCCCGCCGGCAAGCTCGATCATCTGACTGACGCCGCCGCCGTCACCGCCACTACCTTTTCCCACAACCAGATACACGTTCGACGCGCGTCCAAAATGAATCACCGCGACGCGCGGATGGTCCGTGTACTGCTTCACTTTTTCGAGCGACGCGGCGCGTTGCGTATCGAGAGTGTTGCAAAGTTCTTCAGCGCGCGCCTCTTTATGAAAGTACGAGCCCATTTCGCGAATCAACGCTTTCGTGCCATCGAAGGAATCATTCTTCGCGGCAAACGTCTTCATCGGTATGTTCAGTTGCTGAAGTTGTTGCACTACTTGCGGTGGGCCGATGTTGTTGTCGTGAATTATCGCTGTTGGATGAAGTGAGAGAATGCCTTCCGCACTTAGTGCGCGATGGTATCCGACGGTCTGCACGTTCTTAATTTCGGGAGGATAGGTGGTGGAAAGATCGATACCGACAACCGTGTTCTGCGCGCCGAGGGCCCAGATGATCTCGTTGTAGATCGGCGAGATAACAACGTAGCGTGCGTCTTTTGCCTCGGTTGGCGCGTTATGAAACCGCGAACAGCTCGCGCTAAGTAGGATTACACAGGAGAATACAAGAACGATTAGTCGCTTCATGTTTTATAGGACTTTCCAGATTATATAATCCAATGGCTAAGAAGAAACCTAAGACGGGCTAAAGGCATTTGAGTATAGGCTACTTCCCGGTCGAGTGACGTACCCGTTTGTGCCATCGTTTTACTATTCCCAACAATGAATCCTTGTGATATAAGCCGCTGCGTTCCTCGCGTTCACCTTGATCCACGACGATGCCCGCTGTACCCGACTAAGTTTTGATGAGGAGAAGCTATGTCAAACGATGCTGCCAAAAAGGTGCTTTGGTGGTTTTGCTTTCTTGTCGCCCCAGCCATATTGATTACTGTTGAGCTGTTTCACCCGGCGGGCTTCACGCAACACCCGGGCATGTATGAGTATCTCCGTAAACCTGAGCCATACAATCCTCAGTATAAAGCGCTCGGATACTTTGGGCCGCAATGGTGGTTTACGCTTCACATGATTCAGACTCCGATGGTGGGCCTGGTTGCGGTTGGTCTATGGTTATTAGCAGACAAGGTTATTTCGACAGAGTTAGCCGCTACAATATTTGCATGGCTCGCTCGCGTCACAACATTCGTTTTCTTTGTCTACTATACAGCCTTAGACTCAATTGGCGGCATAGGCCTCAGCAAAACCATTGAGATAACGGAGCGACTGGCCCAAGCAGGACAGTTGACACCGGACCAAGTTAAGGGCGTCGAACAGGTATTGAATCAAACCTGGACCAACGAGTGGGTTGGCGGGGTCGGATCCTTCATCAGCATGACAGGCTCCTGGGCCGTATTTTTTAGCGCGCTATTTGTGGCGATTGCGTTGTTCCTCGCGAAGAAAGCACCGTGGCCTGCGCTGATTTTGCTGGTGGGTTTCGGCTGGGAGCTTCAGGTTAGTCATACTATGCCCCACGGACCAATTGCTTTCGGTCTGCTTATAATCTCAGCCTTCTGGATCTGGTGGAGTGGGAGGCAACCAGGAGCTTCAGCGCCACCCGCAACGACTTGATTGCAGTGGTGCCCCCGCAGGGATTCGAACCCGTGAGAATCTGTATCAACCATGACTAAGGCCACCTCGGAATAACTCTTCGAGCCCATACTGAGTAGCAGCGCGGAGGTTTTCAGGTTGCAACGTGCGGTCTTGTGGGATTCGTGCAGCGTTACGAATCGTGTCTGTCACGTTTTCAAATAGTTCCGATGCTGTTGCAAGCGCTCTCCTCGCCGTCTTTGGTGACATCGTCGGCCTTACTTCACCCTCCCAAACCTTGTGCAACTTGTCCGAGTGACGCGCCGAACAACTCCAAGGAGTCGTGAATATACAAAACGTCCTGGGCCTTTTTGTTATCATCACGGCGCTTATGAATTAACAGCTTCTGAACGATGAAACTCACCGGGTTGGGCACAACCAGTTCGACGCTGCCTTCGACTGGCATCGGCGTCTCGCCACCCATTTGAACTTTCCATGGCGCTTCTAAGAGCAGTTCGAGATGTCTTAACTTCTGCGCTGTGATTCCTGCTTTCGAAACAGTCAAGTCAGGTTTGCCATCGCGTCTTAGACCGCTCCCCTCCTTTACCGTTAGAAACTCTGCATAGAACCCACCATTACCCTCGCCGACGTAGTAATGTGTAACTGGCGGCGTGTGTTCACCCGATAGCTCTTCTTCAAACCCAGCTTGCTTGAGCGCATTTCTAAGATCGCCCTCGAGAGGTGCACTGGGTGAGAACGCTAAGTCAACGTCACGCGTGCGCAGTGACTGATATTCTTGAGACGCTGCAAGTGGGTGGAGCCTATGGAGCCTATGAGCCCAACCACCCACTATCACCAAGTGGGTAAGCCAGGGACGAAGGGCTTCGATGAGGCGCGCAAAGTTCGCAAGGTCCTCCATTAACTCTTTTCCCCGATAATTTTATTAAGGGCCTTTTTTCGAATCAGGTCCGCCTGTTCGTGCCCTCGTGACGGATGCGACGATACATCCACCCATACCTGTAGAACATCACATGATGCCATGCCATCAGGTCTAACGAGACCGCGAAAGACTGACTGCGCTGCTGGAGCCTGACGGAGAATAATGTCAGGACGTTCACCCGACTCACATGCTCTTAGGTTCTTCCATGCCTCCAGGTTTCCGGGACCAATGCGTTCGACGTAAACGTAGGGCGGCACGCCTTCAACAAAGCCAAGCTTTAGTGCTTCGGCTGCGGCAAACAACGCCAGACATGCACGGCCGCTGTTAAGCATTCGGCGCAGCTGCGTACGAGGCTCGCCCTTCAAAAGAAACCGCATTGGAACCTCCTTGACCGATCGTATAGCGGAGGCTTGCCATCGACGAAATAGTTCGTCACGTCGTACAAGGTTCAGATATGGATCAGATTCAGACAGGAATCCCAAGTCTCGGAGTTGTTGCACAAAACGAAACGCGCTCATCATGGAGACCTTAGCTGCGCTCGCGAGTTGTGACGCGTTTCTGTATTTCCCGCGCGGAGAAGAAAGTAAGTTCTCGGCAACTTCCGGGGCCAGCAGCACCTTCAGCATCCATTGGTTTAGATCGGAAAATAGGTGTCCGGAGACTCGGGGCGATTTTGATACGATTGACGACTTGTGGGGGGCCTCCGCATTGAGTCCCTCGAGATGCGGCCCTCGAAACAAGCGGAGTCCCTCGAAATCGATAACGCCAGCCGCAGCATGGGGAGCGTAGTGCTCGGCGAACGTTAGGATTTGGTCTGCAGCTCTCTGTGTGATCTTAGGGGCCGCTACAACCGCGAGAGGCGCCGCATTCTTGCCAGCACCGTGTTGTGACTGTAGAACGGCCTGGGAAAAAAGTGGGAGTAGGCGGTCAGCGCGGCCTTCGACAGCAGCCTTCACCTCAACGGCATACACGACACCCTTAGAGTCACGGACAATCAGATCGAGATCAGATCTTTGGTGCTTGGGTTGGCGTTCGACCCGCCAGCCTGCTTGCTCGAATATGTCAGCAAGCAATCTTTCAGCCCGTTGCCCCCGTTCAGCGGCCGGTGATTTCAGCGGTTTTGCGGCGTTCTTCATTACTCTTCCAGTGCGGCTGATTATCACGGCCGCGATAATTAACACGGCCGCGGTAATCACCACGGCCATGGTAACACCGGGTGTTGACCACTACAAGATCAACTTTTAAGGTTGGCTCAAACTGATTAGGAAGACGAAAAAGGGTTGGATTGGTGCCCCCGCAGGGATTCGAACCCCGAACCAACAGATTATGAGTCTGCTGCTCTAACCGTTGAGCTACAGGGGCACATGAGCGTCAACAAGGCATGAGTGTAGCATGCGGTTGTTTCGAAGCTGCAAATCACCCCTGTGTGTCGAGATCACGAAACGGAAGAGCCGGGCGGGCCGATGTCCACCGGATTGTCGCCCGAGACGTCGACAACGTCCTGAACGGAGCGCAGCTTGCCCGCGTCGCCTTTGCCGGTCACTACGTTTATCGAATCCAAAACCTGATCCACTTCAAATCCAGCGTCCTTCAGATCGCGCGCGATGTCGTGAATCGAACGCTTTCCCGAAGTGGTGACCACCAGTGATTCTTTCTTTTCCTGCGGCATTGTTTTTTCCTCCGCGATTATAAAACCGCGAGGGACTCGAATGCAGAGTCCCTCGCGATTAAACCAACAACCTAGAACGGCGGAGCCTGGACCAAACCAGCTCCAACGTCCGACGGCGGTAGTGGTAAATGTAATGCGGTCGCGATCAACTTCGCGCGTAATGCAGTCCCGCGCAAAGCCGAACTCGTCTGCGCCCATAGCGCAGCACAGCCCGCGACGTGCGGAGTTGCCATACTCGTTCCGCTGAGCGTTTTGTGTACCGTCGGCCTCGGAAATGACGAAAACACGTTGACGCCGATGCCGGAAATATCGACCTTGCCTCCGTTCGAAAACACTGCGGGACGCAGAGTGATGTCCAAGGCCGCAACCGACATAACCGTAGGCGAATTAGCCGGTGCAATAGCAGGTTTGATGATCGTTGGCCGGTGACTGTCGTTACCAGCCGCAGCGATAATCAAACAACCATTGGCGAGGGCTGCCGCACCGGCTGCAGTGTAAGACGGCTGCGGTGGAACCGGCGCGCCGAGCGACATCGAAATCACTGGGCACTTGTTCGCGATGGCCCAATTCATTCCTGCCAGCACTTGTGCCTGTGTGCCGGAGCCGGAATTCGTCAGCACCTTACCGATGAACATTTGCGTTCTGAAACCGATGCCGTAACGCGGAATTAACCCCGGCGGAGATTTCGGCCCACAGGCCGTGCCCGCCGTGTGTGTGCCGTGCCCGTGCAGGTCTTGCACAGGCTGACCGACAAACGTTTGCGTGGCGATACTTCGCCCGGTGAACTCCGGATGACCGAGATCAAAGCCGGTGTCGAGCACCGCTACTTTGATTCCGCTGCCGTCGCGAGAACTGAAAGGCACTCGCGAGAGTATCAGACCCGGCGTGGCGCCGAATGCTTCCGGCGACACCTCGAATTCCTGTTCCGCGGCCGGCGCCTCACCAAGATCGGCCGAGATCATTTGCGCCATACGCAGAATTCCGCGCATGTAGTCGGCCGTATTCACGGAGGTCGCAAACATGAAATACTCCGGATCGATCGACTGCACCGGACTGTCCTCTTCAATAGCTGCTTCCGCTGTCATACCGCGCGACGCCGCGGCCTCGCTGCCAACGAGAGCAACACCGATCTCGGGGAACACTACGGCTTCTGCGTCTCCGGTTTCTTCGAGTGCGATGGCCTGACCCTTAAAGTCTTTCGCGTTTGCAGTTCTGAAGCCACTGACCGACTCCAGATGTTCCGCGCCCTGCTCGCCCGCACCTTCCTTGAACGTGATCAGGAAGCGACCGGTGGTTGCCGGGTCGTTCCCTCCCTGTAATGCCGCGAGCAGTAGCTCGTCGGGGTTGGTGGATACTTGCGCGCCGTTGGAAGATCCGTTTGAGTGCCCGTTCTCGGAACGTGCGCGCTTTGCTTTCTTAGTAGGCATTATAATTCTCCTTGTAATGGTAGTAGGGTTATGGTTTGCTTCTCGACAGTGTGTGGACGGTGAAACATACGCTCCTTGAAGAACGACAAGCGCATTGGTTGTTATGCGGAAGCGTCCGGCGGAAGACAGAGTACGGACTGCGGACCGGCGTAGTCCGAAGCTTTGAAGCGCAGAATTTTCATTCCGCGAAACTGACTATCTAATAGTTATGGTGCTTATGCGATTTTCGTTTCGGCCACTTGAGAAGATTAATTACGGATGACTCGCAACCAGAAACTTTCACTCCTCCTGCTCGTCACCTTGCTGCCACTCGGTTGCAGGACAAAGGTTGAAACTCGCAATCGTTTCGAGGAGAACAGATTTCCCAGCAAGGTGCTTTGGGTCTGGGAGCGATCCGAAGATCTCGAGTTTCTCGATCCGCAGCAGTTCGCAGTCGCTTTCCTCGCCCAGACATTAACCCTCAAAAACGGCGACGTTGTGTTTAGCCCGCGTCGTCAACTCTTGAAAGTCTCGCCTGAGGTCAAACTGATCGCGGTTACGCGTATCGAATCACAAAAGACGACCGGCTTACCCACAGCGCTATCCGCAGCACAGAGAAACAAACTTGTCGACCTCGTTCTGAGGACGTTAGATCTCAGGAACGTTTCCGCAGTTCAGATCGACTTCGACGCCGTCGTTTCCGAACGAGAGTTCTACCGCTCACTGCTGACAGACTTGCGCGAAAAACTTCCAAACAACATCCCGCTATCGATGACCGCACTCGCTTCGTTCTGTGTAGGCGACCGCTGGCTGGATGATCTGCCGGTTGACGAAGCAGTGCCGATGATCTTCCGCATGGGCAGAGACGAAACGGTTATCAAAAGTTTTCTTAAGAACGGCAACGACTTTCGCGAACCACTTTGCCGCCGCAGCTACGGAATCTCAGTTGACGAACCCATCGCAATGAACTTCGAACGGCGACAATACATCTTCAACGTACGCGCTTGGACCCCAAACGACGTTCTCACTTTTCAACTTAAATGAAATCCATCCAACGAACTCTCGCCATCGGTTTAGCAGCGTTGCTGCTCGTCAACTCCACGACACCCGTAAGCGCCTGTGGTCCATACTTCACCGAACCAATCTTCGTCTTCGCTGACTCGCCAGATCTTCCGTTTCAGGAATTCACGAACGGCAAGATCGGCATCGTGTTGCCAACTTTCGGGCGCAAGACGCTCGTGATCGCCTACCGGTATCTCAACGGCGGTTCCTTCACGAGCGATGAGCAA
>DATEWS010000172.1:0-3086 GCA_035257785.1 Pyrinomonadaceae bacterium | reverse complement strand
GCTGCTCATGTTGGACGAGGCCTGTAGGGCCGAAATACGGATTCCGCCGCTTCAGGGCTGGACCGCAAATTTTGATTCGCTACCAGGGACGACGTGCTCCGCTTCGCTTCGCACTTGCCCCTGGCTTTAATATTCCGCGCCTTCGGCGCTCGCCGGCGCATTCCTAACTTGCACGCAAACCCGACGACGCACGCAAACCTGGCGACGAGCTTACTTTGGAACCGAGCCACGCCGCCAGTGCTCGGCGTTTGGACAATGATGCGCTGTGGTTGTCGCGAAACGCTTGTAAGAGAGTGTTAAGAGTGTCTGTAATAGCACCCCGTGAACAAGGTCAGTACTGTAGCGCGATAGCGTCGAATCATCCGTGAGAGTTGACCCGACGCTGTCGCGTTACGATACTGACCTCTTCCAAGTCTGAATTAATTCAACAACAGGTTCCAGGTCGTGACACCTTCACTCCCGTCGGTGCTCATCGCTACGTCTCGGCTCCACGTTGCGATGTAACTCCAGTCAGAATCCTCGATCCATGCGAGCGTGTCGAAGCTGGTCGCTTTTTGACGAATGAACCTGACATACAAGTCGACGTTGTCCTTGATCCACATGTCATCACCATTTATTCGCAGCCGCATTACGAGATGACCATTCAGTCCGTGAGAGAATTCAAAGCCGTACCCCGGGTATGGCATCGGGTTCTGCCCGATACCTGGCGGGAGCTCCGGCGTTTGGTCATTCCTGCGAGGCAGCCTTGTTGGTCCGATGTAGTCATAATTTCGAATCGCCCCACGCTCAAGATCGTCCTCTGCCGGATAATCCAGGTTCAACACGCGCAGGTCGGTACCATCTCTGACGACGGTAGCTTGCACGAGACTGTCTGTTCCGGCGTCCGGGGCGTCTTTCGTTTCGACGACGAGTCTGATTGCACCAATCCACATTGCTAATACTCCTTTCCGTCTATCAGCAATGACAATATCGGTTCGAATCGTTTCGTTAATTATTCTCGGTGTTCTTGAACGCGCCGCGGATGTTTATAAATGCGAGGCAGAGTTGGAGGACAATGAGGGCGTAGGCGTTATCGTGCCATCCCCAGATGATCCAGAGCACGTTGCTCAGCAGGAACAGCCAGAATCCCCAGTTACGTTTGAACTTTCTCTGCGAGCCAACCATCCACGCGGCAATGACGGTCACTGCCATGGAGGGCCACTGGATCCAATTAAGCATCACTAAAAATAAGCAGCGGCGCGATGCGGCTCGGGCAGTGCGACTTGCTCCTCCAGCGGATGAATGCAGTTATCGCAGTGTCCGCAGCGCTCATCTTCCATCTCTTCGCCGAAGTAGTCATGCAAGAGACGCCAACGGCAC
Organism: Pyrinomonadaceae bacterium; assembly: GCA_035257785.1. Taxonomy (GTDB): domain Bacteria; phylum Acidobacteriota; class Blastocatellia; order Pyrinomonadales; family Pyrinomonadaceae; genus PSRF01. The sequence continues at coordinate 1,727 of DATEWS010000172.1, read as the reverse complement.
ATCGCGCTCTGCCCATACTGCATCATTCGCTCCAACTTCTCTTTGTCCTTTTCAACTTTTTCCTCCGACAATCGCGAAAGGTACTCGAGCTCGTGTTGCTTTACGTCAACTTGTAAGAGGCGAAACTTACTACCACGCAACTCCTTCACGACTTTCATTTCCTTCAGCAGCGACAAAACCACGCGGACTTTTCCATCACTCACCGTGCTCGCATTTTCCTGCAACACCGACAACTCAAACGGACTCTCAGCTCCCTTAAACGCTTGATACACGGCGAGAATGTCGTCGAACTTCGGATGCTTGCCACCGAGAAAGAACTGGTGCGTGCGCCGATCCTCGAGTTGATAAAACAGACTGCACGTCGCCGGTTCACCATCACGACCAGCTCGTCCTGACTCCTGATAGTAAGCTTCGAGCGAACCGGGCATCTGGTAATGGACCACGAAACGGATGTCGGGTTTGTCGATGCCCATTCCAAACGCGTTCGTCGCCACGATCGCTTTCAATTCACCGTCCATGAACGCGTCCTGGTTCCGCTTGCGATCGCTTGCCTTCATGCGCCCGTGATACTTCTCGATTTTAAAGTCGAACGCTTTCAACCAATCCGTCAATTCTTCAACCGTCTTAACAGTCGCGGCGTAGATGATGCCGGCGCCGTCGTGTTCGTTCAGTATGCGAATGAGCTCTTCGTGCTTCTCACGTTCATTTGTCACTCGTTTGACTTCGAAATGAAGATTCGATCGATAGATTCCAGTCTTCACCACTTGAAGTTTTCCGAGATCAAGTTGCTTCTCGATGTCGGCTGTGACTTCGGGCGTCGCAGTCGCAGTCAACGCTAATACAGGTGGCACGCCGAGTGTCTTAACTGCGGCGCCGAGCGATAGATACGCAGGACGAAAATCGTGACCCCATTCGGAGATGCAGTGTGCTTCGTCGATCACAACGAAGTTGATATCCCGCTTTCGCAGATCAGCAAGGAATTCCTGATTTGTGAAACGCTCCGGCGTAATGAAAATGAAATCGCTTTTTTCAGTCTTTATCTGTTGCAGGTTCTCTTCATGCTCCTCGGTCGTCAGTGCGCTATTCAACTGCGCCGCTTCGATGCCTGCCTCTTCCAACTTGTCGACCTGATCTTTCATGAGCGAGATGAGCGGCGACACGACGACAGTCGTGCCTTCCAGGTGCAAAGAAGGCAGTTGATAGCAGAGCGACTTCCCTGCTCCGGTCGGCATGATGGCGAGCGTATTGTTGCCTTCGAGCACAGATCGAATGACTTCAGCCTGGCCGGGACGGAGTTTGGCAAGGCCGAACGTCTCTCGCAGCGTTCGCCTCATCTTCGTAAGTTCGCGTGTGACTTTTGGGACAAGAGCACTCATAAGTTTTCGCAGGCGTGCATTCGTTTGGAACACATGGGCGCGTGCGAGAGGCTTTCGGCAAGATGAGTGCCAGATGAGTGAGATCGTAGGGGCGGCCACGGGAGTGCCGCCCCTACAATCGCTCGGCAGATTCGCAGTTCTACTACGGTCTGAGGATATTGAGCGTCGCACTTACACTGCCGGCGCCAAGTGTGGCAGTGATGGTGACAGGGTTCTGACCTCCTCCCAGGCTGCCCGTTCTCGTGGTGATAACAAACGTCGCTGAGTTTGAACCTTCAGCTACAGTAACACTGGGTGGAACCGTGGCCTTTTTCGTGTCACTGCTGCGCAGCGTTACTACGACTCCGCCGG
>DATEWS010000171.1:0-2478 GCA_035257785.1 Pyrinomonadaceae bacterium | reverse complement strand
TTGCGCTGCACAGATCGATTCGCTGCCTGGTCGAGGAAGGAAAGACGAAGATCCTTTTGAACCTCGCGGGCGTTACGCACATAGATTCGACCGGGCTCGGTGAGCTTATTTCAAGCTACGTAACTCTGAGCAACAAAGGTGGACAGATTAAGTTGGTCCATCTTACGGAACGCCTTCAGGACATAATGACTATCACCAAGCTTCTAACTGTGTTCGATGTCTATGATAACGAAGCGGACGCGCTCGCCAGCTTTACAGGCCACGTTTTAAGCATTGTCGAGCCGCAGTCCATGGCTATGTAAGAGAGATTCAGTTCACCCAGGGTTGATTCACCAGGACTTTTTGAAGCAGGAGAAATCATGGAAGAAAAGCCAGTTTTCAAAATTGGAGATCGCGTCGAGCAAATGTGCATCACGTGTAACGAGGAGCGGGGTCATATCGTAGTTTCTCTCAGCAAGACAGGGAAGATCACGCGCGTCGAGTGTCCAATGTGTGCATCACGCGTGATGTATCGCGCCGGCACAACGCGCCGTGCGTCCGATAAAGTCGGCGCGCCATATGATCGCACGCGAGCGTATCGTAAGGGACAGACGTTGATGCATCCCATGTTTGGTGAAGGTGAGGTAACTGCGATCATAGAACCGCAGAAAATGGATGTGTTATTCGCGGATCGCATACGGCGAATGATGCATTCTCATTCTTAACTGATTTTTTTGCAGCAGAGACATTTGACCTCAACCACTACTTCGGCGTGGCGACCTCGTTTCAACGTGAAAGTAAAATGGCACCACTTCTAGTGACCTTAGGTTGCTCTGGTTAATCTTCTCTTAGTTATTCCAGCGATGATCCGCGGTTCAATAGATGCGCAAAATCGTTGCGTCCTTCTTCTTGTACACCGAGCCGAAGGTCGAGCAACCCATAAGTCAAACGCGACATTTCTGTAGCCGTCGGTTGGCTGAAGAGCCTTCGCGCGTCTTCCACAAGGCTATCGGCTGGTTCTGTTATATGGATGTCCATCCAGTCATGTTAATGGACCTTGAAATCTTTACCTTGGCCCAATCGATCGAATGGTGAGCTCCGTACCCATCGGAAGCTCGAGGTTGTCTTTGCCCTGAATAAAAACCGAGCCGGCCCCGCCTGCGGCGCCAGTGATTCCGCCAATCGCTGCTCCTTTTCCACCGCCGGCAACAGCGCCGATGATAGCTCCGACAGTCGTAGCAACGCCTGCGCGTTGGATCGTTTGCGTGGTCTGGTTAGCGCCTTGCGAGCTTCCTCCGTTGTCAACCTTGATTGCGTCGTTATTCAGCGTTCGAACGCTCTCGAGAATTCCGGCGAACCTGTACGTTTGACCGTTTCGCAGCCGGATAGTGTCGAAAGTGAGCGAGATCTCGAACCGGCCACGCAGGCGTCCACCCTGGTCCACGCCAGAAACTGTGCCTTCGATAACTGCGTCTTCGTATTGACCGGATTGCCGTACGGTCATACTGAACCGCTCGCCTGGGTTCGTCTGCTTCGTAGTCAAACGATTGTTCAGAACCGCTACCAGCGTTTCACCGTCTTGCACGATGAATTGACCGCTAGTGGCGCGTGTGTTTCCCACGACCGCTCGTGAATCATTATAGACGTTCCACTCTGCTACATCGGCAGTGCGGTTGTAGACACTATCGACGACAACTGGTTGCGTTAACCTGTCGGAATAAATCTGACGGCGTACTCGGAGACTGTTGTCGTTTTCAGTTGCATCGAAAGTGACATTAAAATCATTCTCTTTGTAGCCGTTCGTACTAACTACTAACTGTTCCCCGCGCAACGTCGCGGTTACGCGGGTCGATCTACTGTTGGGAAGTTGTTCCTGACGCTCACGGCCATCTGCTTCAAATGTTGATTGTGGCGCTAGCGAAGAAGCAATAGTCATTGTCGTACCGCGGCGCTCGATCATTAACATCTCAGGAGATTCAAGTCGCTCCAGGATTTGGTCGGTGACTTCCTGACGCTCGTAGGGGCGCACATTCTGAGTCGCGCGCCGCGCTTTGTCGCGCGGGTTGTCACTACGAGATGAATCCAGTCTAAAAGTTCCGGTCAGGCGATTCGTACCTTTGTATCCAGTTTGTGAAGATGAATTGTTTATCCAACTCGGCGCAACATTGTACCCGTTGGCCAGGACGCTTAGATTCGCGCGCAATGTTGACCAATCGTTCCTGGCGCCGTCTGTAAGCGGATTCTCACGCATGAAATTGTCCAGGGGTTGGGCCTGATCGAGCAGGCGTCGGACGTCGTCCGCCACCAACTGCCTGGCATCGAAGCGAATGCGCACTTGATCCGACGCTTTTTTGAAGCCTCGAAGAGCGTCATTCATATTGCCTTCGCTTCTCGTGCGATCGTAAGGTCGCTGGAAAAAAGCGTCGGTAAGACTTTCACGAAACGTGTCGCCTCCGTTCTCGATCTGCTGAATTAACTGATTGAGTTCATTATCGGAAA
>DATEWS010000170.1:0-9552 GCA_035257785.1 Pyrinomonadaceae bacterium | reverse complement strand
GCGATTGGACATGGGGCTGCGTCGCGTTGGAGAATGACGACATTAAGGAGTTGTATGACGCGGTTTCAGTAGGAACGCCGGTTACGATTAAGCCATGATCAAGCCGTTCAAAATTCGTGACATCGAGATCAACCCGCCGTTGGTCCTATCACCGATGGCAGGAGTCACGGACGTGTCTTTCCGGCGCTTGTTGAAGCGGCGTGGCGGTGTCGGCCTGTCTGTTTCCGAGTTTATTTCTGTTGAAGGGCTTACGCGAAACAATCCGAAATCGAAACGGCAGATGCGTTTCTATGAAGACGAGCGACCATTCGCGGTCCAGATCTTCGGCGGGCAGCCGGAACGCATGTGCATGGCGGCGGAGATGGCGCAGGAAGTCGGCGCCGACATTCTCGACGTGAACTGCGGTTGTCCGGCTCCGAAGGTCGTGAAGCATGGCGGCGGCTCCGGATTGCTCAAGGACCATAATCGACTCGCGGACATTCTCAAGTCGATCAAGAAGGTGATCACGATCCCGTTGACGGTGAAGATCCGTGCAGGCTTTTACGACCACACAATCAACGCAGTGGACACTGCAAAGCTTGCGGAAGATTGCGGCGTCGAACACATCGCACTGCACGGTCGCACGAAAGAGCAGGGTTATCGCGGTTTGGCGAACTGGGATCTCGTCAGGCAAATAAAGGAAGCTGTGCGTGTTCCAGTGTCAGGCAGTGGTGACGTGACGACCATTGAAGGCGCGTTTGCGAAGTTTCGTGAAACTGGTTGCGATGGAATTTTGATCGGACGCGGCGCGATGGCGAACCCGTGGATCTTTCGCCAGATCGAAGACGCGATGCACGGCCGCGAGATCTTCGAACCGACGCTAGCTGACAAACGCGCGATCCTGCACGAGTATTTCGACATGCTGCGCGAAGACATGCCGGAGACGCCCGCGATCAATCGCATGAAGCAACTGGCGGGACAGTTTACCCGCGGGCTACAGGGCGGCGCGCTGTTTCGCACCTCAATCTATCACTCACATACGGTTGAAGAGGTTTTGGATCGTATCGAAGAGTATTTCGAAGCGATCGAAACCGGCCGGCCTTACTACGGCGAAGCCGGGCCACAGATAGACACGGAAATAACGGATTGCCATGTCTTCACTTCGTAATCGTTCTTAAAATCCGTGTTATCCGCGGCTCAAATTCACCGGCGCCGGATAGCCCTTTTGGGCCAGCGCCCTCACGCCGCTCAAATCGATCACGATCTCGTTCTGAGGCTTGGCGGGTTTTTTAGTCTTCGCTGTCTTCTTCTCAGGCGATGCCGATGGCGACGGCGAAGCTGACGCGCTTGGATTAACCGACATCGCGTTCAACGCGTCGAGCACCTCGCTTCTTTGTTGCTCCGAAAGATCTTCCAACTTCAGACCATGGGCCGACAACACTTGCCGCAGATTCTCTTCATTGTTCGTGTCCTGCGCGTAAACGTCCTTGTAGATGTGCAGCTTTCCATCCTCCAGCACGATCGTTTCGTAACGCAGCTCGACCGGAACCGTCTGGTTGAGTTTTACAGTTTGCGTGCGCTCTTCATCTTTCAAGTACGACGCGATCGATTGCTCCGAGATGTCCTTTGTATTCGATGCACGAGCGAGCAGCAATGCAAAGTCTTTCACTTGCGGAGTCGTCAAACCCACACAACCGTGCGAAGCAAACTTTCCGATTCTCGACGGAGACTTGCCGCCATGAATAAGTGAAGGTAGACCAATCGGAATCTTGATCGGTCCAAGCGGGTTGTCCTTATCGCCGGCCTTAATAGTTTCACCGGGCGTGGCATTCTTCATTTTGGCGACCCACGGTGAATCCGGTGGTGTCCAGGTGGGATTAAAAATTATCTGATTAGCTTTACGCAGGCCCATTGGCAAAGGAAACTGCGGATAACCGATGCCGACCTTGTACGACTTGACGAGCGAACCATCCTGGAAAAGATCCATGCGAAATGCGGGAATGTTAACGACCACGCGCGTGTCAGTCGGCACTGCGTTTGGACCAGGCAACATTTGCGGTTGATTCTTATCGTCAGAACCTTCGGCAACATCACCTTTGGACCAGTATTCGTTTACCAGCGACGCGAGTTCTTTTGATTTCTCCTCACCGAGAATCGTGTGAAGCTGTTCCGACGCGCGTGTGCGAGCCGCAGTGGCGTTGCCGTCAGAATCTTCGGCGTTACTTTCGCGCAGTCGATCGATCTCGGCACTCGATGCTTGCTTGAGTTGATTGACCTGGTCGTCAGTAATTTTTAGTTTGCTTTTCAGTTGGCCCACGAACTTGTCGTCAGTGAGCAATGCATCGAGCAACGGCAACGTCACCTGGACTGACGCAGTTTCAGATCTCGTTGGCGACGGTGATGCGGTTGGCGAAGGCGTCGGTTGAACGGTGGCAGTGTTTGAATTGCTGGGAGTGTTGGTACAACCGATTAATAAACATAAGGTCGCCAGGCAAATCAATAATCGCAGTTTTGAACACATTTTTGGGCTCCTCTGACCTGAGTAATTCACCCTTACTGAGCAACAGGCGTTCCAGCTGGAGTCGCGTGTTTTACGAGGTTTTCTGCATTATTTGCGAACGATGCGCGGTGTTATCGCGCTCGGTTCTGTAGCAGCGGATAAGGATTGATGTTCGTGCCTTCCCAGTAGCGTTTTGGATCCGTAACGGTCGCGATCGAGAAGTGAAGGTGGTAATTACCAGTGCCTGCGTTTCCGGTGTCACCGACGTAAGCGATTACTTGTCCCTGGTGCACGAGGTCACCTTCGGCGAGGCCGTCGGCGTAATGCGAAAGGTGTGCGTAGTAGAAGATCATTTTCTGATCGGCACTGAGTTGATAGATGGTCGTGCCGCCGCGTTCGCTTTGAAAGAGCTTCTGAATCTTGCCGTCGGCGGCGGCGAGGACGGGAGTTTCAGCGGCTGCGGGAATGTCGATGGCATCGTGTACGCGGCCTTCAGAGCGCGCGGCGTCGAAGGTGTCGATCAACTGGTCCGGTCGAACTCCGGCAACAGGGATGATGAGATCTGCTGTGCCGACAAAGTTTGAAGTTGATGGTGTTGGAGAGACTGGCGGTGGTGGCGGCAATGGTGTTCCAACAGCGACCGGCTCGTTAGGCGGAAGATTAAGTGCGGGAAGAGTTGGTGTGGTTCGAGAACGAATCGCAATCGAAACGAGTGCTAAGATTACGAGAAATACAACAACCAGCAGGATTCTGAGCTTGGTCGCGCTCATGGACCATTCTGGAGACAATTGGCGTTCCAGAAGATAAGATGAAGATAAGATAAAGCCGCGAAAATCTGCGGCTTATCTTATCTCTCGAAGCCGAGCGGCAGGAGTGGCTGTGGCGTCGTGCCTTCGAAGAACCAACTCGCTCCGACACGTAGACGGTGATGCCAGGTCGGCAGACGTGACGTGTACAACGCGAAGCGCGCTTGTCGTGCCAGCGCGCCACCGAACGCTTTCCCAGCTGTTAGCACCGCGGCTCTTTCAGTTCCCAAACTCAACGCTTCACCGAGCTCTTCGAAGTGCTTGGTGTGAAGTTCTTTTCCTTCGAGATACGCCTTGATGTTTTGTCCCGCGAGACTCGCTTGCTGAAACGCGAGTTGCGCAGTGCCGGCGAGTGATGGCGTCGCATCGGCATAAGCCGCAATGTCACCGAGCGCAAAAACGTTGACGTGTTGCGATAACTGCAAGTTTGGGTTCACGACCAAAAGCCCGCGCTTGTTCTTCTCGACGTCGAGGTGTTCAATGACCGGACTCATCTTGACGCCGCCGGTCCACACAACTCCCGCGGTCTTCAAGTTCTCTTTCCTGCCGTCGTGCTCGAACGTGAGCTCATCTTCGGTCACTTTCACAACCCGCGTCTCCGTATGCACCTCGACACGCGATTCGCGCAACGCCTCTTCTACGATCCCGCGGATCTGGTCACCCATGCCCGGCACCACCCGGTCGGCCAACTCGATCACGATCACGCGCGGCTCCCCTTGAAGTGCGCGGCGCCTGAAAGCGTCGTTAAGGAGGTCAGCCATCTTCGTCGACAGCTCGCATCCACTCGCGCCCGCACCCACGACCGCAAAGGTCAGCTCGCGACGAACGTCCTGTGGCGCCATCTCCGGCGGGATCCGGTCGAGTGCACCCACCATTCGTCGTCGCAGATTCTCGGCGTGAGCCAGTTTTCGAAACGGAAGCGAAAACTCCTCCGCGCCTTCGACGCCCACGTAGTTTGTGATACCGCCCAGAGCGAGGACGAGCACGTCGTAGTTGAGCTTTTGCACGTTCCCAAGCGTCACGGTCTGTGACTTCGGATCGACCTCCGTCACGTTGCCCTGGACAACATGCACGTTCTCGTCGAGCAGTTCGTCATACCTCGGTGCAATGTGCCAGGCGGCTACTTCGCCGCTCAGGTACTCGTAAAGCATCGGCGTAAACAGGAAGTGGTCGGCGTCCGTGACGAGGCTTACGTCAGCAGCTCCGGCGAGCTCAAGGGCGGTAAACAGGCCGGCAAACCCGCCTCCGAGTATCAGGATTTTGGCTTTTGACATTTGCGGGATAGTACCACTTATCGGTGCAGGAGCAGAGAGCAGGAGCAGGTAAGCTTAACAGACCTGAACTGCCCCTGCTAACTGCTCCTGCACCTCTCTTTCCCGCTCCATTTGTGCGTTTTTGCGGCTCATGTTACATTGAGCGTGCTTTTTAAGTTTAGCGGTTGCCGCTTTTAGGCGGAGTTACTGCGGTCGAGGAGGACCATTTAAGCAAGTGGCGTTAGCAAAACAAACCAAGGAAACGATAGTTGCGGACTACCGCACGCATGAGTCGGATACAGGTTCACCACAAGTCCAGGTCGCGCTTTTGAGTAAAAGAATCAACGACCTGACCGAGCATTTCAAGACGCACAAGAAAGACAATCATTCGCGGCGCGGCCTGCTGAAAATGGTCTCGCAACGTAGGAGTTTGTTGGATTACTTAAAGCGCACCGATATAGAACGCTACCATGAGGTAGTTAACCGTTTGGGTCTGCGCCGGTAGTTATGTTTGTAAAGTAGACCGAGAGAGTCTTCGAATCTCTGTTAGTTAAAGCCCGCGTCTATCGAAGAGCTTGTGGCAGTGCCGAACGTGACGGCGATTGACTGGAAACAAGCAGACGCGTACGGCCCAAGCTTCGAGCATTAAGGCGGCATGAGCTTCACGGTTCAAGAGGCTCTGCCGCCTTTTCTTTTAGCAGCGAAAGCCTTACCCCGCATCACGTGGCGGCGCCCAAATATCTGAAAGCAGGTTAACTTGCCAAAAACAGCGAGCGCCCGGAAATCGCTGGCGACGCTCGCGGCCTGACAATGTAGCAGGCGCGTTTAGTCCAAGGAGAATAGAACATGTCAGAAAAGAAATATCTCAAAGAATCAATCAAGCTCGGCGACCGAGACCTGACCGTTGAAACGGGCAAGGTTGCCAAACAGGCAGACGGATCGGTCGTGATCCGTTATGGCGACACGATGTTGCTGGTGGCCGCCGTGGGCGCGCTTACACCGCGCGAGGGCGTTGATTTCTTTCCCCTCACGGTCGAATATCGTGAAGCAAACTATGCTGCCGGACGTATTCCCGGCAACTACTTCCGGCGTGAGGGCCGTCCGAATGAAAAGGAAGTGCTGACCAGCCGCCTGATTGACCGCCCCTGCCGCCCACTCTTCGCCGAAGGTTACAGAAACGAAACTCAAGTTATTGCCAGCGTCATCTCAGCCGATCCTGACAACAATCCTGATGTTATTGCTATCACCGGCGCCTCGTGTGCTCTTTATCTATCCGACATACCCTTTTTAAATCCCATTGCAGGTGTACGTATCGGGCTGATCGAAGGACGTTACATTGTTAATCCGACTTACGACGAAGTGCGTGAGTCGCGTTTGAATTTGATTGTGGCTGGCACCGAAGAGGCGATCGTGATGGTTGAAGCCGGATCGAAAGAAGTGTCGGAAGAGATCATGGTCGAGGCTCTCATGCTCGCGCACAAAGAGATCAACCGTCTCTGTCGTTGGCAGAGAGAACTCTACAAAGCGCTCGAAATTCAGAAGCGCGACGTCGTCTCCGCGCAGTTGGACGAAGAGATGCAACGCGACATCACGGAGAGATATGCCGAACGACTTCGAGCGGCGCTCGATACCAGCACGCAGGAGAAGCGCGCGAGTTATGCGGCTGTTGATGCGCTGAAGAAAGAAGTGGCGGAGTCGTATCCCGAAGATCAGCCCGAACAACGCACCATGGCCAAATTGATCTTCGACAATCTCAAAGAGATGGTCTTCCGCGACGACATTCTCAACAAACGTCGACGTCCTGATGGACGCAGGTTTTCCGAGATCCGCCCGATCACTGCGGAAGTCGGTTGGCTGCCACGCGTTCACGGTTCAGCACTTTTCACACGTGGCGAAACTCAGGCACTCGTGTCGACCACGCTCGGAACTAAAGAAGATGAGCAGTTCATCGACGATCTCGAGAAGGGCGAAGTCAAACGACGTTTCCTTTTGCACTACAACTTCCCGCAGTATTCAGTCGGCGAAGTCGGACGTTATGGATCGTCGAGCCGTCGTGAGATTGGGCATGGAGCGCTCGCGCGACGCGCGCTCGAAACAGTTTTGCCTGAGGATTCAGAGTTTCCTTATACGGTACGCGTAGTTTCTGAGATCACCGAGTCGAACGGTTCGTCGTCGATGGCGACTGTTTGCGGCGGTACCCTCGCGATGATGGATGCGGGTGTGCCTTTGAAAGCACCTGTAGCCGGCGTGGCGATGGGCCTCGTGATGGAAGGTAACAAATACGCGATTCTGACTGACATCGCGGGAGCTGAGGATCACTACGGCGACATGGATTTCAAAGTCGCGGGCACGCGCAACGGCATCACGGCGTTGCAGATGGACATCAAGATCGCGGGCATCAACGCGCAGATCATGGCTGAAGCACTCGAGCAGGCGAAGAAAGGCCGGCTCTACATTCTCGGCGCGATGGAGAAGACTCTCTCAGAACCTCGCGAACAGATTTCCGCGTTTGCTCCGCGCATCATTCAGATCAGGATCAACCCGGACAAGATTCGCGACGTCATTGGACCAGGCGGCAAAGTCATTCGCTCACTCGTTGAAGAGACTGGCGCGAAGATCGATGTGTCGGACGACGGTACGATTTCAATCGCGACTGCGAGTGGGGAAGCCGCAGATGCCGCGGTCAATCGTATTCGTGGTCTAACGGCAGAAGCGGAAGTGGGCCAAACTTACCTGGGCACTGTTAACCGCATCGTCGACTTCGGCGCCTTCGTCGAAATCTTCCCCGGCACCGATGGGCTGTTGCACATCTCGGAAATCGCAGATCGTCGCGTGAAGGATGTTCGCGACGAGCTGAAAGAAGGGCAGCAGATCCTCGTGAAGTGCATCGGGCGCGAAGGCAACAAGATAAAACTCTCGCGCAAGGCAGTGCTGCGCGAAGAGAATCGCAAAGCCGAAGCAGCGAGCCCCAGCGACGGCGGCGGCGAGTAAATGTAAATAGGTCCTATAAGTGCTATAGGACCTATTCTTCTTCTGTCCAATTCTCAGACCAATTGGTCCAATTCTCAGACGATCCTCGGTCTGCCAGCGTACAAAACCGCATGTTTTCTGGCATTTCGTGACGGCCCTTCATTTGCTTGAAGGATCACACCTCTATATGTCCAAAGTGGCCAGGAGGCTACAAGGGGTCAGTTGGCCTTAGACCTACGGGTGCACTTGCGCAACCTCGGCAAACTACCAGCAGATAAGCAAAACCATCGAGCGGCTGGAGTTTTCCGGTTATTGAGAGTGTCCCTGTAGTGGATAAGACAAGTAAACCCGGCCAACTAGCGATCTCCCAATCGATAGTTGGACCATCTAAACAGTATGAGCGTAACTCGTCCGCAGTTCTCTATCAAAAACTCCGAGCCCAAGGGCTTTAGCGTCACCTGTCTGATCTGCGCCACCCTTTGCCTTTTCTTTTTCACTGCGGTGCCCGCATTAGCCGAACCAGTCAGAATCAATCAGGTGGTCCAAACGCTTAGTACTTCTCAAGGTGTACCCGATATCAGACTCAATAGTCTTATTACCCAGGATACCGGCCAGAAAGGCGCGCAGCAGACTGGACCACGCACTGAGAATGGATCGTCCACTCCTGGTCCAACCAAAACCGACACCATCGTCGCCGGTGGTGTAACGGTCACAGGGCAGGGCCAACAGATCGGTGTTCAGACGTACCCAGATGGCGAAGTCGAAGGCACGATTTGCGATTGTGGCTTTATCGTCCCCGGCGGCGGGTTCCCAAAGTGGCCGTTCCTGTTTCTTGGGGCGATTCCCTTAGCCTTTATAGACCATTGCGACGATTGTGACACGCCGCCTTCAAACCCAACTCCGACGCCAACTCCAACGCCGCCGTCGACTCCAACACCTACACCAACTCCGCAGGTTCCAGAGCCAACTTCATTGCTTCTCTTCGGAACCGGGCTGGCTGCCGCAGGTGCTGGCTTAAGACGACGTTACGCGAAAGCACAGTTGGCCCAGGCCGTTAAGCCGGAGGAGGAATAAGACAGTGACGAGAACCAGATTTACTCTCAACAGCAGTCTTAAATTTGTCTTTGCCGCTTTGCTTGCGTTCAGCTTCTTTGCAGCTTCTCCAGCGAGTGTTTCCGCGAAGACAGTGAAATACGGCATCATCAAGATTTTGACGAACCCAGGCGGACTGTTACTCACGATCGATGGCAAGTCGCAGGGCCAAACGTTGACCGAATATCGCTCTATCAATCTCGAGCCCGGAATACACAACGTACAGGTTACTCTCCCCAACGGTCTCTTGTGGACTCGCGAAATCGAAGTGCCTGCTGGTCGCATTAAATGTGTGGTGGTGAATTACCGGCCGTTGCCACCGCTGCCGAAGGTGCCTTGTCCGTTCCCGGTGAACCTCTCGGCTCCGAAGCAGGTGACTGACGGTGAAATCATCACGTACACCGCTGACGTTACTTACAGCGGTACGGCCAGTTTGAGATACAACTGGAAAGTGACTCCGTCGACTGCGCGAGTTGTCAGTGGCCTTGATTCGCCGACCTTGAGTGTTGACTCGACCGGACTCGGCGGACAGCGCATTACCGCCACGTTAACCGCCGATGACGGATCCTCGTATCCGGAATGTTCGCAAACTGCGCAGGCAGTTTCGGTCGTTACTCCGCTTGAAAAGAAAATCATCGTGGCGCAAGAGTTTGACGAATGCAATAGTTGCTCGCTCGACGATCAGAAAGCTCGCCTCGACAACCTCGCCGTGGAATTGCAGAACGACCCATCCACGCGCGCTTACGTTCTGGCTTATGGCGGACGCATGAGTCCGTACGGCCAGGTTGAAAAACTGATGAGTCGCTCGCGTGATTACCTGATTACGCAGCGCGGCATCGATGCTTCTCGCATCGTCGTTGTTAACGGTGGATTTCGCGAGGAAGACAGCGTTGAACTCTGGATAGTTCCCAGCGGCGCGGCGGCGCCTACGCCGACGCCGACTGTGCAGGCC
>DATEWS010000169.1:0-4313 GCA_035257785.1 Pyrinomonadaceae bacterium | reverse complement strand
CCGTCCAATGAGTCGTTCTTGACGGTTGCTACGACTGTGCCGATGACGCGTGCGAGTTGCATAGTTCAATTAACGTCAACCGTATCGATCACTCCAACAATTGCGGCATCCACGGGAACGTCCTTCATCCCCTGGGCCAGCCGCGCACTCGAACCGGCGACCACCAGCACGCGCTCGTGATATCCGGCGCCGACAGTATCAACCGCAACGACGTAGCCGGTGGTATCGCTGCCGTCTACGTTGATAGGTCTCACGATTAACAACTTCTTTCCGCTTAACCGTTCGTCTTTTTGAGTGGAGACAACTGTCCCAAGAATGCGAGCGATGATCATGCCTTTATCGATCGATCCCGATCGGGAGAGTCTCGTCGACGCTGCCATGAGGACGCGGGATCACGTGGACGCTGACCAACTCACCGACGCGTCGTGCAGCAGCAGCGCCTGCATCAGTCGCAGCCTTCACGGCCGCAACGTCACCGCGCACGATCGCAGTCACAAAACCGGCGCCGATCTTTTCGTAACCGACGAGCGTGACGTTCGCAGCTTTCACCATCGCGTCGGCGGCTTCGATCATCGCCACGAGTCCTTTTGTTTCAACCATTCCGAGTGCTTCTTGCATTCAGATCTTCTCCTCTACTTGTTTTCAGCCACAGATTAACACTGAAAAAGACGGATTCTATTTACCATTTACTGCCTGACTTAACAATTCGACCAGCTCTTCGCGCGAGAGCGATATTTTAGTATCGCCATTCTCCGTGTTGCCCAAATAGCCGCATGCCTGACCGCGCGCTGACTCACCGAGATAGCCCGCAGCCTCGCGCACGTTGATCAGCTTTTCGATCGCATCCGGCGGCAGATTTCTCGAACCACCGAGCACACGAGAGAGGATGGCGATCTTCGCCGTGTGTTCCAAAGTCTCGAGACGATCCCACGCCTGCCAAAGATTCGCACCGTAAGCAACCGCGCCGTGATTCGCCATCAAGAGCGCGTTGTGATGTTTCACGAACGGCTGCATCTCGCGCGTCAGTTCGTCAGTCGAAGGAGTTCCGTACGCGGCAAGCGGCACGCAACCAAGCGTCAAAATAACTTCCGAAAGGATCGGTTGATCGATCGCCAGTCCGGCAACTGCGAACGCCGTTCCGTGCGGCGGATGAGCATGGCAAACTGCCTTCACGTCCGGACGTTCACGATAGATCAGAAGGTGCATGGCCAGCTCACTCGATGCTTTCCGATCGTTGAGTGCCTTGCCTTCGAGATCCGTAATCGCGATCAGATCTTCAGTCATGCGTCCCTTGCACGTCATCGTCGGCGTCGCAAGGATGCGATCATCGTCCAGACGCACGCTGACGTTGCCGTCTGACGAAACGACGTAACTTCGTTCGTACATCAGGTGGCAAACCTGGATCAGATCTCGTCTTGCTGTTTGTTCATCCATGCTTCTTGTTGAGAAGTCTTGCGTCGCGGCTGCGTGACCGTGCTGTTCGATGGTTGCGAAAGGAAGTATGACAGAGATTCCAGGGAAGTTGTCAGATCAACTGTTTTAACTTTTACGCCGCGGCGCGCTGTCAGCGAGACTGGCGCGAAGTTGAGCACTGCTTTGATGCCGGCGGACATAAGCTGGTTGAGAACTCGCTGCGCTGCCTTTGCAGGCACGGCGATCACCATCACGTCGATCGCTTCCTCGCGAATCACTTTCGCAACTTCATCGACATCATGCACGACAAACTTCGAGTCGCCAATCCGGTGACCAATCTTCTGCCGATCGTTATCAAACAACGCGACCACCGTGAAATTTGAACGACCGAAGCCGTTGTAATTGGCCAGCGCTGTTCCGAGTCGACCGGCGCCGATGATGCCGACGCGATGCGGGCTGTCGAGTCCGAGAATCCCCGTGATGTGATCCCGCAGGTCGGCGACGTAGTAACCAACGCCGCGCACGCCAAACTCGCCGAAGTAACCAAGGTCCTTGCGAATCTGCGCGGAGTTGAGGTTGAACTGCTCGGCCAGCGCCTGTGACGAAACGGTTTTGATTCCGGCCGCGTGAAGCGCGTTGAGGCAGCGAAGGTAAACACTCAAGCGGCTGGTTGTTAATTCTGAGATCTTCTCGGACTTCATGAAGAAACCTGTCGCGGCAAGTATAGCGCTAATAGGTGCTATAGGTCATATAGGTCCTATATGACCAATGCTTTTGCTACAATCCCCGCCGCAATGATCGCACATCTCAGCGGCATACTGCTCTCCAAACAGGCGACGTCTGTGATCCTCGACGTCGCAGGCGTCGGTTATGAAGTGACCATTCCTATCTCGACTTTTTACGATCTCGAAGATGTCGGCGGGAATGTTCAACTGCGCATTTACACACACGTGCGCGAAGATGCGCTCCAACTTTACGGTTTCAAAACCGCGCGCGAGCGTGAGTTGTTTTTGAAAATCATTTCGGTGAGCGGGATTGGTCCAAAGTTAGGCATCACACTTCTCTCCGGCATGAGCGCCGATGAGTTGATCGCTTCCATCAGAACCAACAACCTAGCGAGACTGACGTTAATTCCCGGGGTTGGTCGAAAGACTGCTGAACGGTTGATAATGGAGTTGCGCGAAAAAGTGGCGGAGCTCTCGTCCGCACAACTGGAAGACGAGCTCGGCGCAAAACCGGAAGCTGCGGAAGCAACGGAAGACACCGTGCGAGGCGACTCGCTCTCGGCGTTACTTAATCTCGGTTATCAACGTTCCGCTGCGGAAAAAGCGATCGATGCCGCGCTGAACGAAGGCGGCGATATCACAGTCGAATCGATCCTGAGACGCAGTTTGAAGAAACTCGCAAGGGTTTGAAAACAACATGCCTCCTGAGTCAATATCAGCGCGCGTGAAAGACAGTTTTCCGAGTGACGAAGATCGGCAACTCGATCTGAAGCTGCGCCCGACTCGTATCGACGAATACATCGGCCAGCGGCAGGTCAAGGAAAACCTGCGCGTCTACATGAAGGCCGCGCGTAATCGTCGTGAAGCGTTGGACCACGTGCTGCTGACCGGCCCGCCGGGTTTAGGTAAAACTACGCTCGCCAACATCATCGCGAACGAGATGGGCGCCGAACTGCGCTCGACCGCTGGACCAGCTATCGAGAAGGCCGGCGACATCGCCGCGTTGCTGACTAACTTGCAGGAAGGCGACGTACTCTTCATTGACGAGATTCATCGTCTGCTCCCGGCGCTGGAAGAAAAACTCTACCCGGCGATGGAAGACTACCAACTCGATCTGCTGATCGGTCAGGGTGCGGCGGCACGCTCAATCAAGTTAGAACTTCCAAAGTTCACACTTATTGGCGCCACCACTCGCGCGGGTTTGATCACAGCGCCGTTGCGCGGTCGTTTCGGGATCGTCTTTCATCTCGACTTCTATCCACACGAAGATCTCGAAGTAATCTGTAAACGTTCCGCGGAGATTCTCGGTGTTGAAATCGACAGTGAAGGCGCACGTGAGATTGCACGCCGCTCGCGCGGCACACCCCGCATCGTCAATCGCCTGCTGCGTCGCGTGCGCGACTATGCGGAAGTCGATTACGACGGGCGCATCAACCAGGAAGTCGCAAACGATGCTTTGAACAGAATGGAAGTGGATACGTATGGTCTGGATGAGATGGATCGCAAACTGCTCTTGACGATCATTGAGAAATTTAACGGCGGCCCGGTTGGCCTGGGAACCATTTCCGCTTCCATTCACGAGGAGAAAGATTCGATCGAGGAGATTATCGAACCTTATTTGATTCAAATCGGATTTCTAGATCGCACGCCGCGCGGGCGTCTCGCTACGCCTTTGGCGTATGATCATTTCGGTATCAAGACCCCCGGCTCGCGAGTACCCAGCCTGTTCGACCCCCGATAAAACTTAACCGCGGATGACACAGAAGAAGACGGATTGACAATTCAAATGAAAAATCCGTTTTTTAATCCGTAAAATCCGTGGCTAAAACAATGAAGCGCTTTCTTTCATTCTCACGTCATTCATTCGGCGTTCGAAATCGTTCGCCATGGCTTTCGATGCTGGGCCACTCGCTGCACCAGTTTCACGAAAAAGATCTCTTCACTTCAGCCGCCGCGATGAGTTACTTCGGCTTGATGGCCCTCTTCCCAGCCTTGCTCTTGTTATTCGCGATCGGAAACAAGCTTGCCGGCGGCGGCCAACTGCTTGCACACGCGGTCGACGTATATCCCGGTTCGAGCAGATTTCTGCGCGACACGATCGAAGCGTTTTCGGATGTCGGCGTTGGCGCGATCATCACATGTGTGATCCTCGTGTTCTGGGCCGGCTCGTGGGTG